>JBEHWO010000210.1:0-11615 GCA_040217695.1 Vulcanimicrobiota bacterium
GAAAGAAGTGTTTTAAAAAAAAGAATCACTGAAAGACTTGTGGACAGGCTCAATGAAGGTATGGTGGAAGAGGTAAAAAAACTCCATAAAAATGGAATTTCATGGGAAAGACTGGAATATTTCGGCCTTGAATATAAATATGTATCCCTCTATCTTCAGGGAAAAATGTCTTATGATGAAATGGTTAACACCCTGAATATAAGAATACACCAGTTTTCCAAAAAACAGTCAGGATGGTTCAGGAAATTCGAAAAAGAAGGTTTCTCTATCAACTGGGTGGAAGAGGCTGATTTTCAGAAAGCATATAACCTGGTAAAACTTCCAGTATTTTCTCCGAATAACCTCTATATATAAATTTTATCATAAGGTAGATTATTAATCAATTTTTATAAAATTTCATTAATTCTTCCTTTATCTTTTTTTATGATAGATGATTTTACATACAATAGAAAAAGAAATTTATCACAAATTATTTAATAGAATGTGACTATAAATAAAGATTGGAAAATAGGTCTTACGCTGAAGTATTTTAGTCCTATAGAACTATGCAGCAGAAATAATATTTGCCGTATACTAAATATAGACTTAATTTTTGTAGATTGGATGTAAATTATGGGAAGGAGGATTTTTATTAAATCCGGTCAGACATAAGGATAAAAATAAATAAATGTTTGTCCTGTGAGCAGTATCTCATCTCAATTTATCCAGTAATATAATCAGGTAATAAGTTTTATAAAAAATATAATAACTGTAATGGAGGAAAGGTTTTATGAAATCATTTTACAAATACAAAAAATTCTATTTAATCTTTTTAATTACCATGTTGATTTTATTTTTATCAGGATGTTCAGACAGCGCCGTCAGCACTCAAAGTCAGACAGCAGGATATCCAATTGATCCCGATGTTCAGACAACACGCCAGAGGACAGTTGTTCTTGGTTCAGCACCTTCGGACGGCAATACGGTTTTTCCTTATGAAATCTGGAAATACAGAGAAAATGGCTACGGAACCTGGAGTTATGGCGGGCCTGACGATCACGGAAAACAGTACGACATCATGCCCGATGGTTATAACGGTGCATCAGTAACCAATACTGCAAGACTTTTGAATTTCTTTACCATAACAGACATACATATAGTCGACAAAGAAGCTCCCGGTCAGGCGATCTGGGCCGGCTACAAAGGAGGTAACTCTTCGGCATATTCACCTGTTATGCTTTATACAACCCATGTTCTCGATGCGGCAATGCAGACGGTAAATGTCCTTCATAAACAAAATCCCTTTGATTTCGGTCTCTCTCTGGGAGATGTATGTAACAGCACTCAATATAACGAATTAAGATGGTATATGGATGTTATTGATGGCAAGGTCATCACCCCCAGTTCAGGTAATCATGCCGGAGCAGACACAATCGATTATCAGAAACCTTACCAGGCTGCGGGCCTCGATAAGACAATCCCATGGTATCAGACTCTCGGCAACCATGATCATGAATGGTGCGGTGCATACCCTGTTACAGATTATTTCAGACAGTACTATACAGACGAGAATATCCTCCTCCTTGGAGATATAAGCAGCGGTGACGTAAATGTCCGTACCGACTATATGGGTACAATTGACGGCAGTACGCCTTACGGTAACATTATAGGTGTAGGACCTGTAGGAGACTTCCCGACTCCACCAAAGGTACTTGCAGCAGATCCCGATCGCCGTTCACTTTTGAAAAAGGAGTGGATGAGCGAATTTTTTAATACATCTTCAAATCCTGTAGGCCACGGTTTCAGTCAGACCAACATAGACAGAGACTTTGCCTGTTATAGCTTCGAGCCAAAGGCGAATTTACCATTAAAGGTTATAGTCCTCGACGATACCCAGGCAGACGAAAATTTCGTTTTTAATAAAAACGGCTCTCTTGACAAAGAGCGTTACGAATGGCTTATAAGTGAACTGGATAAGGGACAGACAGAAGGTAAGCTCATGATTATCTCCGCACATGTGCCGGTCAGTCTTATCGATTCACCGGGTTCTTATATATCCGGTACAGATCTGCTTTTCAAACTCAGTTCCTATTCGAATCTCATCCTGTGGGTCACGGGACATGTTCATGTAAACACAGTGAAAGCCCATCCGTCAACAGACCCGGCCCATCAGGGAGCGGAATACGGCTTCTGGGAAATAGAAACTTCATCTTTAAGGGATTTCCCTCAGGAATTCCACACCTTCGATATTCTCCGTAACAGCGATAATACCATATCAATCATCAAGACAGGCGTTGATCCATCAGTCAAAGACGGAACTCCTGCTTCCATATCAAGGTTTTACAGTGTCGCTGCTCAGCAGTTATTTAAAAATCCTTTGCCCAATCTGCCTACAGGTACGTACAATGCAGAGTTTATGAAAAAATTGAGCCCTGAAATGGAGGCGAAGATTCAGAACTACGGAACACCCGTAGGGAAGTGAATAAAAATGACAAATTTTTACAGACTGGATGTGAATTACAATGAAGAAATTATTTCTGAAAAACCTGGGACCGGTTATAATACTGGTGATCTTTTTAAATTTAGCAGCAAGTTGCAGTGATGACAGCATGAAAGGGATTACTGATACATCAATTTATTCGCAATCTACTAACTGGTTATCTTTACCTTCTGTCATAGATAAACCGGTGGATGTTTTTTACCTCTACCCCACTGAATGGCAGAAAACCGATCCCAATGAGCCGGACATATGTGCTATAGACAATCCCACCATGATACAGGGAGCAAAATCGGCATTCGCACGGCAGGCTACTGCTTTTCAAAATACAGCTAATATTTACGCACCTTACTACAGGCAGCTGGCATTGTCTACGACTATGACATCGGAAGAAAGAGAACAAATGGTATCCGGTATACCGACAACCTGTGCGACCGAAGCCTTCGATTACTATATAAAACACTATAACAATGGCCGCCCATTTATTTTAGCCGCCCATTCCCAGGGGGCAAATATATTGAGTTATATGCTGGCAGGATACCTGAAAAATAATTCTTCAGTATATAAAAGAATGATTGCGGCATATGTTATAGGATATTATGTTACACCCGATTACCTTGCAAAAAACCCTCATCTGAAATTTGCCGAAGGCCCTGATGATACAGGAGTAATAATTTCTTATAACACCGAAGCTCCCGATGTGGATAACTCAAAAAATATTCTCTATGAAGGCCCCGGCCTTGTCATAAATCCTATTACATGGACAAGAGACGAAACAGTGGCTACTACAGCCCAGGGGCTCGGCTCATTTATGCCTGATCCTAATGGAGTATTTGTACAGGTGCCTCAATATGCCGATGCCCGTGTAGACAGAGGAAAAGGTGTGTTAATTTGCACTACTGCCGATGAAGATGCATTATATCCTGTAACGGCGCCGCTGGGCAGAGGAATTTACCATAGCTTTGATTATCCTTTTTATTACTATAATCTACAACAAAATGCCGCCGACAGAACTAACAATTTTTTAAAAAATTGGCCTGGAGCAAACATGAAATAGGCAGAATCTAAAAAAGGTTTTATTGCAGAAAAATTATAGATTTTTCAGAGGAGCCCTGCAAGGGACACATATTATACAAAAAATTTCACCATACATAATCCTTTGCATATTCCCTGACCTGTCTTTTACTCAGCACATGAAAAATCCTTATCTTCTTTAAAGTGACAGGTGAAAGACTTCCTATGGGTAGATATTTCACCTTTTTATTGAGTCGTCCTGCAAAAGACTGAAACCATGTCCTGGGAGCTTTTGCTGCCACATAAATTATATACTGTTCCAGACTGTATTCAATGGCAGCCATAAGTAATACTTCAGATTTGCTTCTTGCACTGCCATAAAAAGGGTCACTCCATACATCCCATACCCTCATGGGAGGATAACTCATCATAAATCCGCCGTATTCACATCTCGCAATTCCAGGCCCAACTATTTTATCAGATGGAAGAGTGGCATAAAAAGCCATATCTGACTCCTGTCCATGTTCACCCTGCCAGGTTGTTCTCCAGGGATATCCTGCATCCCCTTCGTCTTCATCGAAAATAACCACTACCGAACCGACTCCTCCGGCAATCTGTCTTGCTTCTTTTACATATAGTCTCTTCCCGTCATGCCAGTTTCTTATGGTTTCTTTTATATCCACACCGTCAAGCAAAGAGGAAGAAAAGGGTATTACCCTTGCCTGTTCCTGGCTGAGTATATGTTTTCCCTTTTTCTTCAGATAAAGGCCGTAGTCTTCTATGATTATATCTTCAGGGGGATAGGAGCAGATACAGAGTCCGTCGAAATCCTTTGTCCAGTCGCCGGGTTTTCTCTCTTTTTTTCTGTCTTTCAGATAGACAGGTCTGAGGAGCTTCCTCAGACGTGGAAATTTTCGTCTGAGCATAATTTTTTTACCATGAAGCCATACCTGCTCTGCCTTTATATCTACAGTCTCGAATTTACCGGTTCTGTCGATCCAGGGATAGAAACTCCCAAGATCCCATATTTCATAGGCATAATTATCATCTGCCACACTTCGCCCGCATGTAATAAGCTGAAAGAAATCAGGAAGCAGAGAGCCGGTAACGAGGGCATAATTCCCTGCAAATTTCATAAAAATATCAAGCTGCCATGGTTTGATTTCTTCACCTGTATTTTCCCTGTAAAAGTCCGCTCCTTTTTTTATGAGTCCAATCATCAATTTCTGCCTGTCAGGCAGAAGGAAGGTTTCTTTATCTTCCTGTAAAAATTCTTTATAAAATTTTATCAAATCTTCTCTTCTGTCTTCCGATGTGAGAAATTTATGAATATTACCGGGTTTTATTTTATATGGTTTCGGTTCAATGAATTCCAATCCTGTAAAGTCAGTAGAGAGTTTATCAGACTCTTCTGTATCAGGATTCATGATGCTGCCAAGCTTCGGAGCGAGAAGTTTCATGAGTTTATTCATAAAAGCAGAATATTTCTCTAGAGGAATCTCAAAGAATAACCTGTCCTCATTATCTTCTTCTATCACTTCTTCCTCACGGATTTCCCGGATATCTTCCTCTTTTTCAGCAGGCTTTTTCTTATCAAAAATCGATATTATCTTATATTCATCGTCATCTTCCATCGGGACAGGTTCCTCTTCTTTATGTGTTCCTCTCATACCTTCATATACTGCAATATTAAAAGGCATTTCCCCCGTAACTTCTCTTATGGAGTCGGAACTCAGGTTAAAGATCCTTATGTCTTTACGTATTACCTTACCGATAGGCTGTATCTGAGGGGTTTTCATTTTATCGATTATAGACCGGACATGAGCCATACCGCAGATAAAAAGTACTTTATCACCGCTCTTCAGCAATTTCTGAAGGCAGTAAGTCATATGAATTTCTCTTTTCTCATCTGCTTCATATACAGGACGGTCAAGCTCTTTCCATACAGATGTACAGGTTTCCCAGTAGGTTTCAAGACCTGTTTTATAAATCGCATAGGAATCAGGCATAGGGTCAAAGACAAGAGGGTAATCATCTACATCTAAATCTATAAAATGAACAGGTATGTTCATTTCCGCACCGCTTCTTACCGCTTCACACAGAGGGTCAGAAGGTTCAACGGGAAAATATATATAATCTTCATTATTATTCTGATAAAATATGACGGAAAGACAGGGAAATCTCTCCACTGCTTTAACAATATGTTCTTTAAGGGTAGAAGGAAGTTCCACTGCAATAATATCAGGAGAAAGTTCTTTTACAGCCTTCATCACATACCAGGCGAATTCAAATCTGTAATGACATACAGGAACTATATAAAGGTTATCAAGTTGAATATAAAATGGTTTATGTTTCATTGTATCGTAACGCGTGACGCGTGACGCGTGACGCGTGGTTTCACCCTTCAGTCTTCACTACTTAACAACTTTCGGCCCTGAATAAAGATAAACAAGGGCTTCCTCACCCAGTATCTGTTTAACGGCATTTTTCAGAGCACTGTCAAGGGTAACCTTCTGAGATTTTATTATTTTACCTGCATATCTCCCTATATTTATTCCGTCTCTTACGGTATATCTTTCATCTTTACCGTGAGCCCTCTGAAGGAAATCCACAACATAGGCAAGTATGTTCTGCTCCATAAAAGGAAGGTTTTCTTTCAGTATAAGCAGTTCATCGTCTCTTTCAGGGAAATCTATAAATATCTGAGGCTGGAGCCTTGAATGAATATACTCGGGAAGTTCAAAGGTACTTGCATCGTCATTCATGGTGGCACAGAAGCGAAAATCCTTATGGGCATTTATTTTTACACCTGCCACAATAGATTCTATATATCTACGGTTATCCAGGAGAGGTGCCAGAGATGCCCAGCTTTTTTCACTCATCCTGTTTCCCTCGTCCAATATGACAATACCACCTCTTATCATAGCCGTCACTATGGAACTGGCAACATATTTTATTTCCTGCTGTGATGATACGACAGGTGTTATAAGCAGATCCTCGGGCCTTGTATCCATAGTGGCCTGAAATATATAGACTTCTCTTTTAAGTTCCTTTGCCGTGGCATAGGCCAGAGTTGTCTTGCCGACTCCGGGTTTCCCCAGTAATCTCGGATTAAGAGGGTAATCCTTATCATGAATAACCATCCATGCAGCGAGGAGCTGATACATTAAATCCCTCTGTCCTACCCACCGTAAAGGTAATTCGTCAGGATGGGACAGATGGAGTTTTACTCCTTCTATTTCAACAGTATCTATAGATTTAGTCATTAATTGTCCTTCTTTCAATATCTTTATCCTTTATACGTCTACCGGAGACCTGGCAGTGAATAATGAGTGAGAATTCTCCTGTTTTACACACCACTCATTGATTAATACTTTGAGATCTTTCTTTTTAGACTCACTATAATCTTCAACTCTCAACTCTCACTGACCCGAGCATAAGCATATAATAAAAGCTTTCCTCCCGTCACGCGTTACGCGTCACGGGAGCATATATGTATTATTTTCAACTCAGTAAAGTAATTCCATACAATAATCCCCCTGTCCTTCTATAACAGGGGGATTATATAAAATTTTATTATTGCTGTTTATTTTAATAATCTTTTAACTTTTTCATCTATTAATTTTAATCTAAATGGTTTTTGTACGAGTTCACACTGTTTTTCAGTAATTAGCATGTTTAAATCTTCAGCATCAAATTCACTTGTAATAAACAGAGTCTTTGTGGAGAAACCTTTATTTTTTATATAATTAAAAATATCGACTCCCGTCGGGCCGGAACCAAGATTGTAATCTAAAAGGGCAAGCTGAAATACATGTTCTTCCATTAAAGAATAAGCCTGTGATGCACTTCCTGCAATGGATATCCTGTATCCCTGATCTTCAAACCATATTTTTAAAGCTATACGGAGATCTTCATTATCATCAACAATCAAAATAGAGGGGTGTAATACTTTAAGAACAGATTTTATAAGACTGCCGTTTATAAAAGGTTTAGTAACAAAATCAGCGGCACCTATTTGAAAACTCTCAAGCCTGGTATCAAGATCATGTATGCAGCTGACCATTATGACGGGGATATCACTTGTGTGTATATTCTTTTTAAGATACCGGCAAACATCCAGCCCATTTACATGAGGCATAAGTATATCAAGGAGTATAAGGTCAGGATGTTTTTCTTCCGCTTTATGTATGGCCTCATCTCCTCCCATTGCTTCAAACACTTCAAACCCTTCACAGGAAAGCTTCATTGCCAGCATATCACAGATTGCTTTCTCGTCATCTACAACGAGAATACTTCTTTTACACATGTAAATTCTCTCCTAAAAACAAAATGCTTTTCATATGTATACACAATTAAAATTTATTGTAACATGTTAATTGTAAATTTTTGTTAAATAAACAGCATTTTTTGTTAACATAATGTAAACTTTTGGATACTTTTTCCATGACATGTGAGGCGTTATAATCGTGACGCGTAACGCGTGACGCGTGACGCGTGATATCAGGTTGCTATCAACCATAGCGCTTTACCTGCCTGGTACTCCGTAAAAAAAAATATCACGGCGGCACAAGTCTATTTGAATAAAATATAATGAAAAGTGGCATGGTGTAAGCTCTAACAAATATGCCTGTTCCAGTTTAGATTTTTTTCGGAGGAGCGCCAGGCAGGCAAAGCCAGGAGATTTATAATACCAAAATTGATAGCGAAATGTTATGAGACATAATTTTATATACTCACCGGTCACCGGTCACTATTTCCCCAGGCAATTTTTCAAAAACATTCCTGTATAACTGTTCTTATTTTTCGACACCTCTTCAGGTGTTCCAGATGAAATAATTCTTCCGCCTCTGTCTCCTCCTTCAGGGCCCAGGTCAATAATATGATCACACGATTTTATTACATCCAGATTATGTTCTATAACAACGACTGTATTGCCCCTGTCTACAAGATCATTCAATACTTTTATAAGTTTTTTTACATCGTGAAAATGAAGTCCCGTTGTTGGTTCATCCAGCAGATAAATGGTATTGCCTGTATCTCTTCTGGATAATTCTCTTGTAAGCTTTATCCTCTGTGCTTCTCCACCTGAAAGGGTGGTGGAACTCTGACCGAGTTTTATATAGCCAAGGCCAACCCTGTCAAGGGTTTCCAGTTTATTTAATACTGAAGGAATATGTGAAAAAAATACGAGTCCTTCATCTACACTCATAGAGAGTATTTCTGCTATATTTTTACCTTTGTATTTTACGTCAAGAGTCTCTTTATTGTAACGTTTTCCTTTACATTCCTCACATTCTACATAAACATCAGGTAAAAAATTCATTTCTATCTTAATAAGACCGTCTCCCTGACATGCTTCGCAACGGCCGCCTTTTACATTGAAAGAAAATCTCCCTGCTTTATACCCTCTCATCTTTGCTTCTTCTGTCTGAGCAAAAATGTTTCGTATTTCATCAAATAATTTTGTATAGGTGGCAGGATTGCTTCTGGGAGTTCTGCCTATGGGACTCTGATCGATAATTATAACCTTGTCAATATCCAGGTCAAAAGAGATAGAATTATGAAGACCCGGCAATTCCTTTGAATTATGAAGTTTTTTCATAAGTCCTTTATAGAGTATTTCATAAATAAGGGTCGATTTACCGGAACCGGAGACGCCAGTAATGGCATTAAAGACACAGGCCGGAATATGAACGTCAATATTTTTCAGATTATGTTCTCTGCAGCCTGTTATATGAATAAATTTATCACTTTTTCTCCTCTTTCCCGGTGTTTCTATTCTTAATTTCCCTGATAAATATTTACCGGTAAGAGAGAGAGGATTTTTCTTTATATCCTCAGGAGGTCCCTGTGCCACTACTTCTCCTCCATGCAGACCTGCTCCGGGGCCTATATCTACAACATAATCTGCCGATGTGATAGTATCTTCGTCATGTTCCACGACTATAACCGTATTACCCTGTTCTTTAAGATTATAAAGAGTATCAATGAGTTTTTTATTATCCCTCTGATGGAGCCCTACAGACGGTTCGTCGAGTATATAAAGCACTCCCATCAGACTGGAGCCGATCTGAGTGGCAAGCCTTATTCTCTGTGCTTCTCCGCCTGAAATAGTGGAAGCAGTTCTCGAAAGAGTGAGATAATCGAGGCCAACCTTTTCAAGAAAGGAAAGTCTGCTTTTAATCTCTTTGAGAACCTGCCTGGCAATATCCATCTGTTTTTTACTGAGATTTAATTCCGTAAAGAATTTTATAGACTGAGAAACGGACATATCTGTAATATCGACAATAGATTTACCGTCAATTCTCACAGAAAGAGCTTTCTGTCCGAGCCTTTTACCGTTACAGGAAGGACACGGGGAAACACGCATAAATTTTTCAAGTTCATGCCGGCGATATTCCGATTCTGTCTGGTTATAAAGACGTTCAGACTGGGGTATAAGACCTTCCCAGGTATTTGTAGAATTCCATTCCACTTCACCTTTTTTCATTACAAGATTGAATTTAATATGTTCGTCTGAACCATACATAAGGATTTTGTACTGTTCTTCAGTCAATTCATTTATAGAAGTGAAAACGGAAAAACCAAAATGTTTTGCCACAGACCCGAGATACTGGCCGCGCCATCCGTCTATGGCATTTCTATACAGCATGATTGCACCGTCTGCTATATTTTTTGTCTTATCAGGTATAATAAGATCAGGATCGAAATCCATTTTAATTCCGAGACCATGACAGGTCTGACATGCGCCGAAAGGACTGTTAAAAGAAAACATCCTGGGTTGAAGTTCTTCAAAGGCAAGGCCGCATACGGGACAGGCAAGCTTTGATGAAAATATTTTCTCTCTCCCGGATTCGTCAAGGATTATTACAAGGCCGTCAGATTCACGCAAAGCTACCTCAATTGCTTCCACGAGTCTTGATTTTTCCTCTATATTTACCCGGTCAACGACTATTTCTATGTCATGCTTTTTATATCTCTCCAGGCGTATCTTTTCATCTGTTCTGTAGACTTTCCCGTTAACCCTTGCACGTAAAAAACCGTTTTTATTCAAATCTGTTATAAATTTTTCATAAGTGCCTTTTTTCTGCCTTATAACAGGAGAAATTACTGTAACCATACCTGTCATATTATTGTTGATATTTTCAGTTATCTTTTCCGGCGACAGTGCCTGTATCTCAATATTATGTTCCGGACAGTACGGCGTTCCTATTCTCGCAATGAGAAGTCTCAAATAATCATAGATTTCCGTTACTGTTCCCACAGTGCTTCTCGGATTTTTACTGGTTGTCTTCTGATCTATCGAAATAGCAGGACTCAGACCTTCAATTGAATCCACATCAGGTTTCTGCATAAGTCCCAGGAACTGTCTTGCATAGGCAGAAAGGGATTCTACATACCGGCGCTGGCCTTCTGCATAGATTGTATCGAAGGCAAGTGTAGATTTCCCGCTTCCTGAAAGACCTGTAATGACAACGAGACTGTCACGGGGCAATTCAAGATTTATATTCCTGAGATTATGTTCCCTGGCACCTTTGATGATTATATTTTTCTGAAGATTCCATGGAATGGATATTCCGTAAGGATAGACAGAACATCGTTCTTCATGGAGTATCATATTATTTTCTTCTTCTAAAACCATTTTCATATAAATTATTTCTCCTGTTTTATAACTTTTAATCAGATTATTATACAGGAAAAATATGACATCATTATGTCATATTTTTTACCGATTATATAATTTTTTTTTATATTAATAGCTTAATAAAAAGGAGAAAAATACTTATTTACGAATATTTACTTTCATATTTCTATAATATTCATTTTACAGACCTGAACATAAGCATTTATAGTGTATTTCATAACTTATCAGAATGTACAGACCTGAGCATAAGCATATAATAAATGTCTTCCTCCCATGACGCGTCACGCGTCACGGGAGCATATATGTATTATTTATGCTTACCTCAGTAATCGAGATAGAGGGTTAATATTTATCTTCCCTGATTAGCCTCTATTAATTATATTACATAACGTTCGAGTATATTTTAAGGAGGTGAATATTACCGGGTTCGGGCACTATGTATCGGAGGTAAAATACGAAACAATAGCAAAAGATTAC
>JBEHWO010000211.1:0-11582 GCA_040217695.1 Vulcanimicrobiota bacterium
TTATATTCTCCAGGATTCTGTCAGGTCCGGCAATAACACTGCAGTTTTCAAGATTTGTGCAGCACAGGCCGCATACATGTAATGAGCCGGTAACCATAATAACTCCTTATATGAGAATCGTAACGCGTAACGCGTGATGCGTGACGCGGGGAACAGGGTATGTTCGGGCAGTCATAGGAACTTTTTTGTTTATATACTGATACCTCTTATAAATTCCGGGTGATTTATCATAACATAGCTTCAATTTATTGTCAAAAAAGCCTCTATATGTTATAGTAATTCAGTATTTTTATCTTGCTTCTGAAAGGAGTTTCCATAGATGATTGTTGAAAAAAAGTGCTTTTCTCTCGATGAATTTTATTTCGAAGAGGCAGATGTATCCATACCGGTAAAAATAGGTTATGAAACATATGGAACATTGAATGAAGAAAAAGATAATGCTGTTATGATCTGTCATTTTTTTACAGGCACAAGTCATGTGGCAGGAAAATATAAAGAAAACGAACCGGCTCCCGGCTGGTGGGATAATCTTGTAGGGCCGGGTAAAGCCATAGATAACGATAAATATTTCGTCATAAGTTCGGATGTACTGTCAAATATAAATTGCTATAATCCCAATGTCATAACCACGGGTCCTGCTTCAATAAACCCTGTAACGGGAAAGGAATATGGCATGTATTTTCCCATATTTACCATTAAAGATGTGGTAAGGCTTCAGAGAAAATTACTGGACAGTCTGGGCATAAAAAAGTTGAAAATTGTGGCAGGGCCGTCTATGGGAGGTCTTCAGTCGTTCATTTGGGGCAGATTTTTCCCCGATGATGTGGAAAAAATCATATCCGTAGCTGCCACTCCAATGATAAGGCCTTTTGGCATAATGGTTCCGAATCAGCTCGGCATTGATTCAATCATGCTTGATCCCGAGTGGAGGGGAGGGGCTTATTACGACAAAAAACCTCCCATGAGAGGATTATTGCTTGCCTTTAAAAATCTTCTTGTGGCAACCAGAACTGATAAATGGGCAGAAGAAAGTTTCGGACGGAAATTTGCCGATCCAGAATTCAAGAAATATGAAAACCCATACAGGAGTTTTCATGGAAAATTCCTTGTGGAAAAAGAAATCGAGAATATTGTCCTGGCCAGAATGCAATTTTTTGACGCAAATTCCTATATGTATATAGCAAAGGCAAATATTTTGTATGATCTCAGAGAAAAAGATGAAACTTTAGAGATGGCTCTGTCAAAGATTAAGGCAAAGACATTGATGATAATAGACGATTCCGACCTTATGTTTACAAGGCCACAGGCTGAAGAAGCAAAGAAATCTATTAAAGATTGTCAGTGTTTTTATTATGACAGCGGTAACGGACATCTGTCATGTATTTATGAGACAGGTTATATAGAAAAGGCAATAAGGGATTTTGTACAGTAAATTTAGTGAAAAGTGAGTAGTGAAAAGTGAAAAGTAAGTAAAATCGGGTTTTTTCACTTTTCACTTTTTAAATTAACTTTTTTAACTCTTTCTTCACCAGATTCCATGCCATCTTTACATGTTCTTCCGTGGTTTTCAGGTTACCTATGGCCATTCTGATTGTAAATTTCCCGTTTAATTTCGTATGAGAGAAAAAGACTTTTCCTGTTCTGTTAACATTTTCCATGAGTTTTTCATTTAACAGGTTCAGTTCGTCTTCTGTCATATTTTTCGGCTTTCCGCGAAAACATACGGTACTGAACGGAACAGGTGCCATAAGTTCAAAATTCTCGTACCCTTCAATCCATGAAGCGAATTTTTTCGCCAGTTCCATATGAAATCTCAATCTATCTGCAAGTCCTTCATGACCGAAGGTTCTTATGACCATCCAGAGTTTCAGCGACCGAAATCTTCTTCCGAGCTGAACGCCGTAATCCATATAATTTCTCACATCACTGTCTTCAGAAGTCTTCAGATATTCTGCCACAAGGCTGAAAGCCTGTTTTAAAGTGTCAAATCTTTTACAGTAAAAAACACTTATATCACAGGGAGTAAAAAGCCATTTATGGGGATTTACCACCATGGAATCGGCCCTGTCACATCCTTCCATGATCCATTTCATCTCTGGCACGACTGCAGCGGAACCTCCGTAAGCACCGTCAACATGAAGCCAGAGATTGTATTTTTTTGCTATATCCGCTATGGCAGGCACAGGGTCAATACTTGTAGTGGAAGTAGTGCCTATTGTTGCAGTTACAAAGAAAGGTCTGTAACCTTCTTTAAGATCTTCTTCTATGGCTTCCTGTAATTTATCCGGTCTTATTCTGAACTTTTCGTCTACAGGTATTTTTCTGACATTTTTCCGGCCTATGCCCAGAGTGATTGCTCCTTTTTCGACTGACGAGTGGGTCTGTTCCGATATATAAGCTCTGAGTTTCGGCATATCAGGACGACCGCAGAGTCCTTCTTCTCTTACATTCAATCCGAGAGATTCCCTTGCGGCAGCAATGGCATGCATGCTGGATACAGAGGCAGTGTCATAGATTATCCCCTGAAATTCAGGGGGAAGTCCTATCATCTGTCTCAGCCAGTCAAGGACTGCTGTCTCGAGTTCCGTGGCGGAAGGTGATGATTTCCAGAGCATACCGTTTACATTCAGAGCAGAACAGAGCATTTCACCCAGTATGCCGGGAGCGGAGCCTGTTATGGAAAAATAGGCGAAAAATGCCGGATGATTCCAGTGGGTTATTCCGGGGAGAATTATGTCCTGAAAATCCTTTAATATATCATCCATTTTTTCCGGTTTTTCCGGAGGCGTAACAGGAATTCTGTCTTTAATCTCTCCCGGCTTTACCTGTGCCATTACGGGATATTTTTCGGTATTTTTCAGATAATCTGAAATCCAGTCAACTACTTTATGTCCGTAAGAACGAAATTCTTCGGGATTCATATCTCCATTTTTATTTAACATCGTAATATCTCCTTTTGTAACCCCCTCAAAAGTGGAATACGAGGGCTAGTAGTTAACCACGACGATTTTAATGGGTAAATTTTGTCATTGCGAGCGAAGCGAAGCAATCCCATTGATAGAAGCTTGTACGACGGGATTGCTTCGTCGCTATCGCTCCTCGCAATGACACACATCTTAATCATTGTGGCTGTCTACTAAATAATTTTATATATGTTACCCGTCACTGGTCACATGTCACGAATTTATTCCTCCCCGGATATTTTCTTAAAAATCATAATATATTCATGTTTGAACACATAAAATCCGCCGGCTAAAGCTCTGTATCTCCACAGTTCTTTCTGATTCCTTTTACCTCTTGTTTGCTCAAAATTCTTCACTATAATACTCTTCAATAAATATCCCCTTTTTAATACTTCTTCCATACAATAAAATCCCAGAGGGATCCATTCTTTACCGGCATATTTGTCACCTATTACTATGGCTAAATAACGATCTGTTTCCAGGGCCTGTGTCAGATTTTCAACTGCAGCGCCGAACATTTTGAGAAATTTTTTTGTGGTTCTGGCACAGGACAGGTCTCTTTTATCACTGGAAAATTTTATTATGTCATGATATGGGGGATGCATAATGATAAACTGCACTGATTTTATATCATGTCTGGACAGAATTGATTTAATGTCTGCCGTTCTGTTATCCTCTGTTACCACTTCAGTTATTATATTATATTTATTCTCTTCTTTTTCAATCAGTTCTTTTGCTTTTTCCGCTGTATGATGGTTTAATTCTATACCTATACCGTTTCTTCCCAGTCTCTGACATTCAACCAGTGTTGTTCCGCTTCCGAGAAATCCGTCAAGAACCCAGTCATTTTTTTTTGTATATCTCAGGAGCATCTGATGCGGAATTTGAGGTATAAAATTACCCCAGTACCAGCCCAGATGTTCTCCCGATCTGTCTCTTTTATCTACAATCCACAGGCTGTCCGTAACAATTTCATCATATTCTTTCCATCTGTAAAGGTTTATATCATTTATTTTTTTTGTCTTTATCTTTTCTGCCGATACATGTAATCTTTTCAGGTAATATTTTGCTCTTTCCAGTGTAATAGTTCCCAGAATCTGGTCAAGGTCAGAAATAAAAAGGTCTTTCCGAAAAGATACTGTCTCTCCTTTTGCTACATGGAGAATATGATTCTCGAACCGTTCCGGAAAACCTATAAAATCCTTCAATCTGCATATTCTGTCTTTAAGAATTTTTAAGTCGCCTGAACTGTATATATCACTTACAAGCCAGATAAAGTTTTCTCTGTTTAAAGTGATAAGTTCATTTTTTGAATCCGGTTTGCTATATTTTTTCATGAATAAATATTTTATGAGCGGCAACAGGAAACGGTCACCACTCATAGACCCTTATTTAAAGGTATAAACCTTTCTGATTTTTTCCTTTACAGTCCAGGTGCATTTCATGCCTTTCGGAAAATGGACAAGATCGCCCCCTTTAATCTCTGTTTCGCCATGTTCAGTTTTGACTATGACATGACCTTCAAATACATAGGCAGTTTCATTGTCAGGATATTGCCATTCAAATGTAGAGGGCTCACATTCCCAGGGACTCCAATTTTCAATACCGAGAGCTTTAACCTTTTCTTCTGTCGGTTTTTCCACTTTAATTTTCATTTTTACACTTCTCCTTTCCTGTATATTCGTTATGAGGTAATATTGACGTAATTTTCGGATATTTTTTTATAAAATGGTAATATACGGGAATACCAAGGGCTATAAGACCGAGACCGAAAAGAGAATTTTTCGGATCGCCCTGAAAAATAAATACTATAAAAAATATGGATATTAGAATATATAACACCGGTGTTACGGGATAACCCCATACTTTATAAGGTCTTTCCATATGAGGTTTGTTTTTTCTGAAGACGAAAATTCCGCCTACAGCCATTGAACTGAATAGAAGAGATGCAAAGGATACATAGGTTAAAAGACCGCTGTAACTATTGGTAATGGTCAATATTGAAGCCCATAGTGCCTGAAATAAAAGAGCATTTGCAGGTGTGTGAAAGGTCGGGTGAACATGGGCGGCTTTTTTTAAAAAGAAGAAACCGTCTCTTGCCGTTGCATAAAGAATTCTTGCTCCTCCGAGTATGAGGCCATTATTGCAGCCGAAGGTTGATATCATGACGGCAGCGGCTATGAAAGATAATCCTGGATTGCCGAAGATTGTTTTTGCCACATCTGCGGCAATTCTGTTGTCCGGAATGTCTGACATAAGGTTTACCGGCACAACATACATATAGGCTACTGTGGCAGCTACGTAGATAACCATTGTGGTAAGTGCTCCCAGAAATAAAGACAGAGGCAGATTTCTCTGAGGGTTTTTCACTTCTTCTGCCACATAGGTAACATTATACCATGGATCATAGGCAAAGAGAGCTTTTGACATGGCAACGGCAATCGCACCGAAAAGACCTATGGTAACGCCTTTTTCCGTAAGGTTTAATGAGAAAAAAGGAGTGAAGTGATTTAAACCTCCCTCTTTGAAAAATACAAAACTGCAGAAAACCAGTATCAAAACACATGCAACCTTGAGAACTGTAAATAAATTCTGCACAAAGGCTCCTGATTTTAATCCGTATATATTTATGATCGTTAATATCCATATACTTGAAATTCCTACCAGCTGGGCGGAATTTAACGTGAAATGGGGAAGGGCTAACAGCACAGTTCCTTCTGAAATCCAGGGAATGAATACACCTGTATATTTTGCAAAGGCAACTGCCACCGCAGCTATAATACCGCTCTGTATGACAAAGAAAATAGTCCATCCGCAGAGAAATCCCATCATAGGAGAATAGATTTCTTTTAAATATATATATGGCCCTCCTGCTTTCGGCATGGCAGCAGACAGTTCTGCATAGGAGAGAGCACCGCATATTGTAAGTATACCTCCGATAACCCACAGGAGCAGTATCAGTCCCGGTGAAGGAATATATCCTGCCATAAGTGACGGAACTATGAAAATACCTGAGCCTATCATTGAGCCGATTACCAGTGTCGTGGCATCAAATAAATTAAGCCCTCTGACCAGTTTTGTTTCTTCCATAAAAAACCTCTTTTCACATAAATTTATGTCCTATAACATTCTATAAACAGTTTTTTTTAACCTTCAAAAATTTTTATAATTTACAAAGATCCTGTCACCAATTACTGAGATGAGCATATAATACATATACTGTGGTGAGCATAAATAATACATATCTTCTCTCGTGACGCGTAACGCGTAACGCGTCACGAGAGGATGATAACCGTTCTAACAATTTGCCAGGGTTATTTTCTTACAGTCTCTTATGCTCAGGTCAATCGAATCATTATAATGTAAAAAAAATGTCGGAAAATTAACTTTTTGTTAATATTTTTATTGATAATATTTGTTATAATAGTCTATAATAGATAAAATTTAACGAGGCGGTGATTTTACCATGATGATAAATAAAAATATTGTAAATAAGGATCAATACCTTATAGCAGATGCAAACCGTTATAGTTTCAAGGCAGGGGAGACCATGGCCTCATCACAGCAGGCGTCTGCAAAAAAGCTTGATCCTGAGAGTTTAAACAAGCACCTTGGAGAGACTCATAAATTTTTTGCACCATGTAAAGAATTTACCCCTGTAGCACTCAAGGAAGATGAAAATGGTTTCTCTGCCGGAAAAGAAACTACCCGAACTGACGGAGGGCAGGAGGCAGGGAATATAGAGAATCCTGTTACCCGGGAAAAAACAGAGGAGGAAATTTCAGAAAAAGAATCCGTAACAGAACAGAAAACAGGGAAGATTGAGAGTTTTGCTCCTGAAGTATCAAAATCTCCCCTTGTGTCAGTAGCAGAACAGGCCTATGAACAATACTCTCAGGAACTTGAACCTGTAAAGGGCCAGATGAGAGATATCTTTGGTTCTTACGGAGAAATTCAGGCAAGAGCAAAAAATCCTGTGTCTGCTGCAAACAGACTTCAGAGGGTTCTGGATAACGGCTGGGCAGGTGAAATATCGACTCCGCAGCAGGCTCTGTCCAATCTATGGGATGCTATCGGCTCAAGGGTTGTACTTAAAGATACGTCTCCTGCAGGCATACAGAATACAGTTGATTCCATGTCAGATGCCATAAGGACAGGAAAGCTTGAAATAACAAGTCTGAACAATCTGAGAGGCCCCGGCGGGGTACCTTATTTTTCACCGAAACAGTTAAAACAGATATATCAGGCTGATTACGAAAGACGGCAGTCCCTGAAAGCAGAAGGAAAAGAAGCCGGTAAACCGATAGCTATCGGAGGAGCATGGTTTCAGGTAGACGGAGAGACTGTTGGAAAGTTAAAAGGTGAAATCTCTGATGAGAAATTGAAATCTCTCGGAACCATTATGGATAGCAAACTTCCGCAGGAAGAAATAATTAAGAAATTAACAGATATGAAATTCAGTGATTCCGAAATAGAAAAAATTCTTTATCATGCTCCTATGGGTGATACAGACAGATCTGCAGGATCTCCTTTTACCTCCGTATGTGCCTATGTTAAACACAATAACGGTGTTACGGGAGAGTTGCAGATTATAGGAGCTTCAGTGTTGAAGATTGCCAATGCAGAACATCTTCCTTATGATGCAATGATAAAAAAGGATCTCTACAGAGAACTGTCACCGGAAGGCAAGGTAAAAATAGAACCATATTTTAAACCTTTTGAAGAAGCTATGTCAGAGCTTACTGAACATCAGAAAAAAGAATATAATGAATATTTAAACCAGTGTTATATTTATGCAAGAAATCTGGAACTTGGTATAGTAACAGATTACCCGCAGGTGCCGGCAGGTTTAAATCAAAATCTGAGTATGCAAAATATCCTTCATATTCATGATGTATATTCGAAGGTAAAAAAGCAGTATCCCAAGGAGTAATATTATTATGAAAAAAAATGTGGAACATTTTAATGAATCTATTAAACATATGCTGTCTTATCTCGGTGAAGAATTGGAAAAACAGAATGAACCGCGGGAAATCAGAGTAACTATAAAAGACTTCTGCCCTGATTACAGAGAAAATGTTTTATTTACTGTCACGTCTTTACCGGGTAATGATGATAGAGCTTTTAATATAGAAGTTTCTACCGGGACAGGTCAGAGTGATTCTTCACAGTTTTACAGCAATACTCATAAGGAAATGTTGAAATTTTTTAAAGATCCTTCCAATGCGGGGAATATTATAGAAAAAGTAAGGAATATGGGAATGTATCTTTTAATAGAAGAAGACAGACGTTCCGAAAATGACTGGGAATAAGGTAATATGGGAGATTCTTTTAATTATTATAATCGGGGGGAGTAACAGGTATGAATATTAATAGAATAGATTATAAGAAACCGTTATATAATACATCATCGGATAAACACATGAAAGAAGAAGACATACAGTTACATGGTAAAGATACTGTTATATTATCAGGTTCTGTTCCTGTCACCCTTGATTTTGCCGGTAAATCTGTAGAGAAAAAGATAGCCTGTGACATGTCCGATAAAGAGATCACTTTACATATGAAGCATACGAACGATGTTCATGGTAATATGCCTTCTGTTGCCGCCATGATTAAACCTGATGAATTCTGGGTTGATGCAGGTGATGCCTGGCAGGACTATACATTTCATTCCATAGTTTCAGGAGGCATGGAAGAAGCAGAGCTTATGAATTTAAGAGGCTGTGACATTGCAGTTCCCGGTAATCATCTTTATGATGACGGAGGAGTTTCTTCTGCAGAGAAAATTATGGAAAATTCTGATTTTCCGTATATTTCTTCCAATATAAAAGGTATGGCTCCCTATGTTATAGCAGAAGTTGAAGGTATAAAACTTGCTTTTATAGGAACGAGAACGCCAAGGAAGAGATTTGGTATGGTAGATCCCAGTCTGGTAAAGGATCTGGATATTACAGACCCGGTAGAAGCATTGAGGAAATCTGTAGATGAAGTCAGGTCGAAGGGTATTAAAAATGTTATAGTTATTTCTCATTTAGGTCTTGAACCTACGGAAGAACATAAAGATATTATTTCAGATAAAGAGGTTGCGCAGAAGATACCGGGAATAGATCTGATTATAGGAGGGCATACTCATACCCCTACAAAAGATAATGTTACCGTCAACGGAACCAGAATAGTTCAGGCAGGCCCGGGAGGTCATGGCGACCCCGGAACAGATGAACTTTATATAGGCGATCTTTCCATGACTTTCGACAGAAATACCGGAAAAATAACCTCTATAAATCATAATCTTTTATCTGTTGATAGAGATAGTATTTCAGATAAAGATGTAAATGATATTCACAGCAAATATGTAGAGGAAGAAAAAAGAATCCTGCAGGAAAAGCTGGGTATTGCTGAAGGTGATTTGACTCATGAAATTAAAACACCTGTAGATTCAAGCCTTGGTAATTTGATAACAGATGCCATGAGAAGAGAAACAGGTGCTGATATAGCTATGATGGACAGTAATTTTTTCTTTGAAGACGGACATGATATGAAACCCAATCTATTGCCTGAAGGTGAAATTACTATGAAAAACCTTACAGAAGTTTCGCCATGGATTGGAAGTTCTCAGGATACAAGGGTTGAAACCTGGCCTGTAAAGGGTGAGGACATAAAAAAACTTCTGGAAGACGGAGTCACCAGGTTACTGGGCCCCAAAAAACATCATGGATTATTTCAGGTTTCCGGTCTGTCTATGTCATACGATCCGGCAGAGCACGAAGGTGCCAGGGTTAAACAGGTAATGGTAGGAGATAAACCTCTTGATATGAATAAAAATTATAATCTTACCACCAGTTTTTATGTTGGAAACTGGAACAGTATTTTCTCGGGACGTGATGAAAATACTGTCACTGACGGAAGGAAATTAAGGGCTATTGTAGCAGATTATATAAAGGATGAGGCTTCTATCAGTCCCGTACAGGACGGAAGAATAAAGATTTTGTAGATAATTTAAGTTATTTTACCACAGAATCTGCTGCTGTCATGCCTTCTATGATGTTCACCTTCTGAAATGCTCATGAAAAATTAATAATTCTTTTTTTCTATATAAATAGTACCGGTACTATCCGGTTTTTTAACCGGTTTTTTATCAGGTCCGGTCGTAGGTTCTGCAGGACATGCAGTAGGGGTAGGCGGAAGGATTGGATCTCTGATAGTAACTCTTGTACCTATATTTACATAATCATAGAGCTCTTCCACATCCGGTATGGCCATCCTTACACATCCATGAGATACATTCATACCTACAGTTTCAGGGTAATTTGTTCCATGTATACCTACGAGTGAGGAATTCAATTCAATCCATCTTGTACCCAGAGGATTATCCGGGCCCGGTTCAGTCAGTTCGGCTTCTTTTGCCCATAGAGAATCCGGCGGGATCCAGGTAGGATCTTTTACTTTATTGGTTATAATAAATTCTCCCGTAGGTGTCGGATATTCAGGACTGCCACAGGCGATGAGATAGTTCTTTACTACTTTCCCGTCTAACACAAGTGCTAAATTAAACTGTGCAAGATCTATAATTATAGAATAAGACAGTTTATCTATAGTTGAAGGACCTACTACACCGTCAGGCTCAAGACCATTTTTACCCTGGAATTTTTTTACGGCTTCAAGTGTTTTTTGATCAAATGTTCCTTTTATATCATTTTCTCCGAGATAATTATGTAGAACCAGCATCCTCTGAAGATCCTTTACATCCTGTCCTATTGCTCCGAGTATCTGTGTCCTCTGACCGTAATTTTCAGAACTGTCTACAGTAAAAGACCATTTTTTCAGGTCCTTTAATCCTACAGCATTTTCTACTTCAACTTCTATATTATGAGTGCCTTCAACAAGCTTTTCCGGTTTATACTTTATTATAGAAGAATTTACCAGTTCTGCGGAAACCGGTTTGCCGTTTATTTTCATGTCTATCTTATTTATTTTACTATCTTCAGATACTGTTACGGATATAAGTGGATCAACTTCTTTAACTATGTTACCGTCAGGCGGAAAAGGAGAAGATAATTTCGGAGCAGTGCTGTCAAAAAAAGCTTTTATTTGATAGCTTGATTTATTGCCTGCTCTGTCAGTAGAAGTTATGCGAAAAATATTTTTTCCCTCTTTTAATATAAAATCCTTCTGAAAATCTCCTGTATCATCGGTTTTTATATCAAAAATTTTCCCGTCTTTATCTATTTTGACCTTTGAAATTACTTCTGTTTTCCCTTTTATAATAAAGGATTTATTGGTTGTGTATACTTCTTTTTTTCCCGGTAAAGATATTGATATTACCGGAAAGGATGTATCTACCGAAAATGTCCACCTTTTTTTTATATTCCATATTGCCATTTTCGGATGATATACAATCTCTATTTCATGGTTGCCTTCAGATAGATATTCTGCCGGAAGAATAATCCTGTCTTTAGAGGCAGAGATTTTTTTTGTAACATCATGTCCGTCCATAGTTACTTTTTTTATATAGGACATACTGGAAGAATACTGAAAAGATATTTCAGAATTCGAACTGGTCAGAAGTTCTCCCGGTTCCGGTTTGAAATGTGACGGAGCTGAGATGTATATGGATAT
>JBEHWO010000212.1:0-11580 GCA_040217695.1 Vulcanimicrobiota bacterium
TTTTATTATCCAGAATATGGGCAAGATATTTAAAAAAAACATAGAGAAAACATATAATGCCCAGTAATTCAAGAGATTCACCTGCAAGTTTCAAACAGTGTCTGATTAAATCATATGAGAGCAGTCCTGTTTTATACTGCAATATTAAGATACACTGTTCAGAACCGAGAATGTAATCAAGAAAAAGAGCATTTGCAAGACACAGAAGGGCAATGAATATATATCTTTTTAAAGAAAGACCTTTTAATTCATACCATAAAAAATAAAAGAGATAAAGAAACATTACGGAAAAAAACGGGCCCAGTATGAATTGCCAGTAATAGGACGGATAGATTTCGAACAATGTATTGAAAAAAGGAACTGCGTACTTCTGGCAGACAGGTTTCAGAACGTAGGATATTTCTTCATGAAATGACACACCGTCATCCAGACCTATATAAATAAAAAATATACCTGTTATAAACCATACCGTAACCCGTCTTTTGCCGGCTTTATCAAATCTCAACATAAAAAATATAATTATAGCAATAAGTCCTGTCAAAAAACTATAAAAGCTGGAAATAAAATTGGCAAAGCTGCATTCATAGGTCATATAACATATATACCTTAATGTTCTTACCGGTATATATAAAGCAAAGGTACATATATCCAGTAAAATCAGGAAAATTTCAATTATCAGACATAAATAAATAATTTTTACAACGAGTTTTTCCGTATAAACTTCAATCATTTTATCAGTTTTTTCTCCGTTATCTATTTTATTTAATCTGAAAATAACTTCCCTGTTATATAAAATGTTAAAAAGATATTTCAAAAAAACATAAAATAAAGATATATTACCGGAGATATATAAAATATACATGATAAAAAAAATATAATAAAGGGATTTAATATTCGTCAGTCCGGTTATATTCTCTATCACTGAAAGAGTTCTTTCTGAAACAAGTAAATCTGTGAGAAGAGAACATGTAAAACATATAAGAGCAATATATATATTTTTTCTCAGCTTCATAACCTTTAATTCATGGCGAAAAAAATATAATATAAAAAAAGTCATTAATCCTGAAAACAGAGACATATTATTAAAAAGGGGAATATAATTAACGTTAAATAAAAATCTTATTGTATCTCCTGCCGGTTTATAAAAGTTTGTACCGTCGTTTATCCCCATGTAAATAAAAAATAAACCTGTTACTAGCCAGCATTTATGTTTATTACCCGTTATAAAGAAAATAATAATTGCAGTAATACCGGAGAAAATAGTTTGAAGAGCAGAAGCAAAATTAGCAAGAGAATGATATCTGGCAACAGACAGTATATTATCAATCCCCTGCTGATATCGCAGCACGTCATGCCATATTACCGGGTTATTTTCAGAAATAATATTAATACGTGACGGAATATACCCGGTCTGTACCAGGGATATGTCTGCCAGAATCATTACAAAAAATACTATTGAAATAAATAAAATAAATTTCTCCGGCACATGTGAAGAAATAGGGACAGGCATAATGTATACCTATGCCTTCCCGGAAGCATTATGATGATGTATAAACATTAATATAGCTCCTGTAATGTGAAATATTAAAATTTTACAAAAACCATAAAATTTAAAGGTACATTACCTTTAATAACGTTTAACTCTTCTGTAGAAATATCATAAATACCAATAGAAACATTTTTCACATAAGAACTTTCACCAAGAATATAAATCTTCCCGTCATCAGGACAGATGGCTTTACTTGCAATAAAACCTGTATATTTCTGCTGTGTAAGTGGGCTGTAAGTATTTTTATCAAAAGCCTGTATAGAACCTGTTATTCCTGTTAAAACATATAACATGTCAGGTTCTTTATCATAAAATAGCACATTCACAGGGTCGCCGTTAACAGGAATGGTATCTATTGTTCTGCCTGAAGCTATATCTACTACGGCAATTTTACCGGCTCCTGAAAGACATACATAGGCTCTGTCTTTATCTCCAATGGCTCCTTTAGGTTTATCACCTCTAAAGGTCAGGGTATTGCTTACTACAAAATATTTCGTGTCAAAAACAGTTATATTTTCATCTCTTTCTCCTGTTATGAAAAGCCTGTCTGATGACGGTGAAAGAGATGCATAAACAGGGCCTTTTCCTACTTTTGCAGAAGTTCTTGCTTCTTTAAAATCTTCTGTGTTTATAAAATAAATCCTGTCTGTAACACTGTTAAGGACAAACAGAATATGTTCATCAGCAGACAGAATAACATAAGATATGCCACGCTTCATTTTTTTCGTTTTCACAATTTCCCCTGTATCTATATTAATTTCATAAATCCTTCCTTTATCTGGATTGAAGGTATAGAGACATCGATTTTTCCTGGAATAGCATATGGCTCCTTTAGAAGGTAATTCCACAAAATCTCTGAAAGTTTTACTGCGAAGGTTTAATTCTGTAATATTTTGCCCTGTAATTGATGTCATATAAAGAGCAGTTCCGCTTCTGGGGAGGTTAGCAATATAACTGGATGTAGCAGAAATGAGCCAGACAATAATTGCAAGAAGAAATATTATTAAAACTATTCCGTACCGGGAAGCAATAAAGGGATTTCTCACCTTGAAATCTTTTATGATTTCTTCGACTTTTTCCTGAGATATGGCTGCAGGAGCTACAGCCTGTTCTTCTTTTATTTCGTCTTCCTGTTTCTTTATCTCTTCTTCTTTTTTCTTCAAGACTGAAGAAAGATCCAGTTCATGGAGATCCATTTTTTCCATGAGCTTTTTCACTGCATTTATGTCAGGTCTGTTATCGGGATGTATTTCAAGACATCTGTCTATAAACCTCTGAACCTTTTCAGAAACAAACCTCTTGTGTTTTCTGAGGGGTGTGAACTCATAGGGGTGCTCCTCTGGATCTACACCTGTAAGCATATAATAAACTGTTACACCAAGGGCAAAAATATCTGCTTTCGTATTGGTAAAATCCACCCCTCTCTGTTCGGGAGCCGAGTAACCCAGTGTGCCCCTGCTTGCCATACTCCCGTCTGTTTCCCTGTCAAAAAAACTTACTATTCCGTAATTTATAAATTTTATGGAACCATCAAGAGCCATCATTACATTTGAAGGTTTTAAATCGCCGAAACCTACGGGGAAAGGTTTTTTATTGTGAAGATAATAAAGGGCATCACAGAGCTTTTCCATTATGCCGAAGGCAGTCTTCATAGGTACAGGTGCTCCCTCTTTTGAATAGACTCTGAGTAATTCCTCAAGAGTATTGCCATCTATATACTCTGTTACTATAAAAAATCTGGCATTTTCTTCAAAGATAGAGAAATAGTCATATATTTTTGAGAGATTCGGATGTTCCACATCAATAAGGAAGGAAGTCATTTTCTCAAGTCTCTTAAGATTATCACGGATAATATCTTCCGAAATACCTTCTCCGGGGATATATTGAATTTCCTTTATGGATTTTATAACATTCTTTTCATGTTTTTCTTTGAGATCCCTGACTTTATAAACCACTCCATTTATATCTTCAGAAAGCTTCTCCAAAATCTCATATCTTTCAGATAAAACATGTCCTTCTTCAAAAGGTTTCAGAGCAGGTGGGCCTTCAGGTTTCTTTATATAAGAAGAAATTTTTTTCTCTTTCCAGTCAGAAGGAACCAGCTCTTCCTGTTTAATACATCCCGCTTCCGAAGAAGGGAGAGAATAATCTGCCGCAAGATCTATATAGTGTTTTTCCTGTTCCTCTTTAACGTCTGCGTCTGCAGTGTTTATATCTTCCGCCGGTGCAGGATGTCTCTCTTTATCCTTTGATTTAGCAGTTTTTTTCTGTGATTTTTTTATTATAATCTTTCTTTTTTTACCTTCAGGCCTTGCCTCTAAATATTCTTCAAGTTTATCTATTGAAAGTTTTTTGGTAACAACATTTTTAGCAGTATTAGACTGAAGAGAGCTTTCTTCTGTTTTAATATTATTTTCCCCCGGTGAGTCAACTGTCCCTGCAAGTACTTCTTTATTTTCAATAATTTCAGCAGTTTCCTCTTTATTTTCCATAGCATTACCTGCTGTCTGTTTAACACTTTCTACAGCTTCTCCGCCTTCTGCTGCATCACTCTTCTCCATAGCTTTATTATGGTCTTCTGTGTTCCCGTCTTCTCTGTTATCACTCATAATATTCTCCTTGTAATTCCTCAAACTTTAACACCGGGATTATTTATGAATTGCTATGAATTATATGAATAGCTATAAATAACATAATATATAAAATTATAACAGACCTGTACAGATTATAGAAGTAATTTTAACAAGATTATAAAAAAATATTTACTGTTATAATAAAAAATAAATTTTGCAGCGTTTTAAAATTTCATTAAGATTCAACAAAATTTTTATATGTTCCATCTATATTTTACTGAGTTGAGCATAAATAATACATAACTGCTATCGTGACGCGTAACGCGTAACGCGTGACGGGAGGAAGACCTTTATCACATGCTTATAGCCGGGTCAATAGAAACAGGAAATATCCTATTGAATTTGTGTCATTTTCTGTTATAATAATTTTACATGCATCCGGCTATGAAAGCATATAAATTATTTAGATAAATTGCCTGTACATAATTTTTATCTAAAGTTTTATTTTACGCCATTAAAAATGAAAATTCCTATACGTTTGAATTACAGGGATGTGGTATTTCATAAAAACAATTCTGACTATCATTTTATTCTTCTTTATAGTATTTTTAAGTTTATTATTAAACCATAGAGAATTATTTAATTTCCGCAATTATAAAATACATATTCCTTCTTTCGCAGATACGAAAACAGAAGACAGAGAAATAGAAATCTACATTGACCTGAGTTATCCTGATACAGGTAAAGCTTTTATCACTATGGCATTCAATCATTTCGGTAGCATCTATCATTTCAAACAGGCCGGCAATGAAAGGGATTTTCAAGTTGAAAATGTCAATTTTTATGATAAAAAAGGAACTATAATAAATTATAAAAAAAATGAACAAAATTGTTATTATCCGGAAAGGTCGGATCTTGATAAAATTATAGTCAGTTACAATGTAAAACCGGTTGGTGTACAAAAATACAGTATAAAAAAACAGGAGAGAGAGGGATATATTTCTAAGGAATTTGCCTGTTTCGACGGAAGAATTTTTATGATGCCAGACAATGCTTTAGAAATAAAAAAAGCAAGACTTCAATTTATCATTCCACAGGGCTGGCAGATAATAACGCCTCATAGAAAAGAGAAAAACTTCTATTATCCTGAAACTTCAGGGAAAGAATCACTGTTTGACTCTCTTTTAAGATCATTTATAGCAACAGGTACCTTCGATAAAACAGAAAAAACCTTCGGCAATACCGATGTGTATGTTTATTCTTATAATAAATGGAGTCACGAAGATAAAAAAATAATAAGAGAAAAATTATTTAAATTATATAATTATTTCTTCGAAAATTTCAACTTCGACCCGGGTATAAATTATATAATCTGCCTGACTCCAGGCGATTCCGATAATAATTATATATCAGGGGGATCATGGAGCAACGGTTTATGTTATTCAATATGTAGTGATAAATTAAGCAGCTGGGAAAATATTGCTCACAGATTATCTCACAGTATAAATCAATATATCCCGACAGGTATGCTCTTCAGAGATAAAGAAGATAAGTGGTTTGAAGAAGGATGGGCGGCCTATACCGGGATTACAGCCACATACGATACAGGTATAACAGATAATAAATACAGATTGAACATGCTTTATGATATATATTTAAGCACCTTAACGGATCATCCTGAATATGATTTTCCCCTCATGAATGCCTGTTATATAAATGAAGAGGACTCCCTTCTGCAATACAAAGCACCTCTTGTGGTAAAAATGCTGGATTTTGAAATGAGAAAGAAGACAGGTAAAAACATTCAGCAATTTATGCAATATGCCTGCAATGGAAGATTAAAAAAACCATTTCCTTTTAAAGAAGAACTTGAAGGTTTTACCGGCACTTCTTTCGAAGAATTCTGGGATATTATGATAAGACAAAAAGGTTATGTCATACCGGTATGGGAAGAATACATAACTTCAGAAATAAAATCCAATGCAAATAAACCCTGCGGGTTTATTATTTCAGGTGAAAAATTTACAGATGATTATCTATTTTATATTGCCCGTAACGGCTCTATAGAAAAATATTCTGATTTAATTAAATATGCGGGAAAAGAAACAGAATGCAGAAAAAAATTGAAATCAGAAGGTATCAGGCTTTATCCTGACATAACAGGTCAGTATATATATGGTTTTCCTCCGCAGGTAAGAATGCTCTTAACCGGTTATGAAAGGGAACATGTAAAATTCACCCATGTGAAAAATGTAACGTTTAAAGCGAATGATAAATCCAGTAAAATTTTATGTAAACTGATTGAAATGGAAAAAAGTTATGAAAATGATATAGGAAAAAACGGAATAACTTCAATATCAACCACAATAGAAGGTAAAAACGCTACTGCACTCGGGTTTCATTATTCCGATAAATTGATAATCCATACGACCATGATGATATCCGGATTTAATGCCACATATGAACTTTTATCGCCGGATGGAAAGGTATATGAAGAAAAAACCGCCAATGTAGAACCGGGTTGTACCCGGACAACTGTAGTCTTTGAGAAAAAAAGACCGGTAAAGGAAGGTATATGGATAGTCAGAATAAAAAATAAAGATAAGATTTTATTGCAAAGAGCCTTCTGGCAAAAATAAATTATTTAGATAAACTGCCTCTGAAAAATTTTTATCTAAAGCTTTATTTTAAGCCATTAAATTCGAACAAATAATTGATTATATGCCTGCACGGAGCACATGATTATATAAAAAAGGTTATTTTAGAGTAGTTCTAATCCGAAAAGTCATCAAATACCTTCCGGGGGGGTGAGACTCTTCCGAAAAATCTATAATCCTTGTGCAAAACAACCTGTTATTACCGACTGCTGCGATATTACATTTATTTAATTTACAAATTACTGTTAATACGGTATATCTTTTTCTCCAGAGCCTCCCCCCCCCGAAGGGTGTACAATAAATATTACTTTTCTGATAGGTTCTTACTCTAAATCTAAAAATTTGAGCAATACATCGGTAAATTTTTCTGATTTCTCTCTATATACAGGAAGTTTTTCACTTTCCGAAGGATTAATATCCAGAATTTTCATTTTGAAGATACTTATGTCTCCGGTTTCCATAACTTTTTCCACATAATCACTCCGGTTCAGTTGAGGTAACAAGTTTTTCTCTCCCGGTAACAGCATTGTTTTATGGAAAACTATGTAATCAACACCCAGTTTTGATAAACTGGAAAAACTATTCCTCTCCGGCAGGGAGTCAATATATTTTTGTATTATTACTCTTGAGACAGGATAGTATCCATTGACTCCTCCTGTTATATTTTGTTTGTGCTGTGTTTGCCAGTTCATATATATGATTTCACGGTTATAAACAAAGAGATTGTTACCGCTTTCTCTAAAATCCAGTCCTATATTACTCGGTAAGTCAAGTATTATACGATTCTTCTGATTTTTAAAAAAATTATAATATTCCGCCGGAATGTTATGATATTTTTCTACATTACAGGCATAAAACGGGAAAGGTATATTCTCAACAGAGTGAAATAATAATACAACAATAATAAACAATATATATATATTGCGATTTTTTATATTTTTCAAAATCTCTTCCAGGCTTATTGCAGCGAGAATTGAGATTGTCAATGTAACTAAAAAATATGCTCTCAGGGGCACACGCATAATAGCCATACAGGGAAATAAATTATATAAATAGAAAAAAAGCGGATGAATTGTCAGACCACTTATTCTGATTTCCTGGCCGCCTGACATCAGGAAACCTGACAGGGCAATGAGTATTAATTCTTTTTCTCCCTTCCAGTGTTTTTTTAAAGATAACAGTGCCAGAATAACTATCAAATAACCGCTGAAAGCATATCTTCTTATATAAGGCCAGAAAAATTTAGATGGTTTTTTTGCCGAATAGATTAAATTTCCGGGAAGCACTTTAAAAAAATCTTTCAGTTTCAGGCTGCATCTGGAGATAATTCCCGGAGTTGTATAGGTTTCACTCCAGGGATTAACAATATTTATTTTCATAAGAGAATTCACATAGAAAAAAATAAACGGAAATGTGATGAACATATATATAAATATACCTGAGAAAAAGAGTTTTTTGTTTTTCATTACATTGTTGAAATTGAGTATTGAAATTATTACCAGGGCAATAGTCTGGTAAATGAATACATATAGAGAAAAATATATTTCCAGACCACCGATAATGGCTCCGTATAAAAGATAACCTTTTATGCCGGAGGAAAAAAATCGTTTCAAAAAATATAAACTCAGAGCACTCAGAAAGTAAAATATTACTATTGAATCATCTATATTGGCGAACATAAAATTGGAACAGGTAAAAGCAAAGCCGGCAAAAAATGCTGCTGTTCTGGTTTGCAGATATAGGCCCGAAAGAAGATATACTCCGAAAGCCGTTAAAGCAAATAAAAGAGTTATGAAAAAATAATAAGAAAAAATATTATTAAAGCCCAGCAATCTGAATAATATAAATATTGCCGCACAGCCAGGGGAACCCTCGCCATAGCTCATGGTATCAGATACCGGATAAAGAGATACTCCTGTCATTTTTCCGGTAAAAAAACCGCTTATTTTATTTATATAAGTATTTGAAAGAGATATGACAAGCCAGGTATCACAATTACCCGGTATTGATTTTTTCAAAGGGAACTGGGAAAACAGAAGGAGATAGAATAAAATATAAATGACAAGGACTATTGTATTTATCGTAAATATTTTCTTATTCTTTATAAAATCAATATACATTTTATTAATCCACAGGATAAACCGGCAAGTAAATAATATACTCTATAAAGTGTTCTGTATTTCAGATACATCTTATATTCAGAATACATATTTATTTTAAGATATATTTGAGTTATAACCTGCATGATATAAGCCGTAATAAATATAATTAGTTCCACGTATTGTAACACTTTCCACTCATATAATGCAAATAAGTACATTGCACTTATGAAAAATAGAGAGGAAGATATTTTCAGAATCTTATCTTTTCCGAAAAATACAGCGCCGGTTTTTATACAGGCTTTTTTGTCTGCCTCAAAATCAATTATTTCATGGTGCAGGTGGCCTGCAGAAAATAAAAGTGAAAAATACATACTTATCAGTATTGACTGTATTGATATGTTTTGAAACAGCGAATATCCCATTTGAAAATGGATTATCTGTGCCAGGAAATGCAGTATTGTTCCTGCCAGGGGAACATGTTTCAAGCCGATTTTCGGGAAAGAGTAAGAAAGCCATAGAAATATACAGATTATACCCATTATAAATAATTTAAAAGAAATAATCAGGTACAGAGCAGAGGAAAGGAACATAAAAATGATACACAGGATCAGAAGATTTCCCGGACGAATATTTTTCATATAAGAAAGCCTTGTATTATCAATATCATAATAATATCCGCACCAGCTATTTAATGTATAGATAGATAAGAACATTAAGAAAGTGCTGAAACTGAAAAAACATATTTTCAAAAGAGATTCTATAGAGACTTCAGTAAAGGAGAAAATCGTTCCTATTAAAGGAAAGCCTGACATAAGAAAAACTTCACCCAGACGAAGTATTTTTATATATTTTTTTATACTGTTCATTTTACACCCTCGATGTAAAAAGTTGATATATAAAGTAAAGCAGTTGTGATATTATATTTACTATAACCATTGATACGAGCCATACAAGAGGACCGAATTTTATTGGAAATGAGAAATAACAATCCTTCAAAATATGCTCATAGTAAAGCCAGCATTTAAGATAGGTTCCTATCCATTCAATGAGAAAGCCAAGAGAAAACGTTATAATGCATAGTATAATTATAAATGACAGTAGATAAGATAGAAAACCGGCCTTCAGATAAATAGGTTCAGTCAGCTTATCGGTTAAGTACCTCATCAGTACACCGAAACTTCCATAAGAGATAAGTATAGTTACAGGAATTTTCGTACAGGGGAATGTCAGTATATATGAATATGGATAAAATAGAACATTCAGGGAACCGAATTCGTTTTTCAGTTCCATAGAAAAACCTATTAAAACTGCTATGACAAAAATAATATAATAGATAATTTGTTTGCTGTGGATAAGAATAGAAAGTACCTGTAAAAATATTATAAATAATAATATATGTGCTGATAGTGTTGAAATCAACATAATGTTATGACATACATTTATGCTATTATAAAGCCACAGGGACAGCAACATTATACACTCTATGATTACAAGATAAATAACGGTCTGATACAGCTTCTTTAAATTTCTTTTAAATCTGCTATAAAAAACAATTAAACCTGCTGTGCTGATAATAAAAATGAAAAGATAAATTTTCAATATTTCGCTGAAATGAAAGAAAAAAACCAGCACACAATCCAATATTAATCCAGTTACAGAGAACGTTACAAGATGGTTGCCGAACTTTGCAAAAAGGTTACCAACTTCGTTTTTCACGTCTCCGTCAATATCTTCAATGTCTTTCAATGGAACTATACTCAGGCAGTATAAAAATAAGACTATAAAAAAATGGAAAAACAGGGAGGGATCGGAACCATTCATAAAATATCCCAGTGACATGGGAGTAACAAGACCTGTGCTTATAATAAGAATGGCAGGGAGAGGGTATTTTCTTAAATAAAATATCTTTGCAGAATAAAGAATCCCCAGGCATGGCAGAAGTAAAAATAAGAAGAGTGTCAGGTAGGAAGTAAAAATAAAAAAAGGATAAACACATGAAAGAACAAGTAAAACAATTGAATATGACAGAGCTGCTTCCGGCTTAATTTTACCTGCCGGTACCGGCCTCCATGGCTTGTTTATTCTGTCAATGTCCCTGTCTGCCCAGGAATTAAACGAATAAATAAAATTCGTAGAAATTACTGTCAGCAATGCTGCAATGAAAATATCTTTGACTTTCAGGTTATTGGCCAGGACAGAACCGATTATATAAGAAAAAAAAGATATTAATGCAACATCTGCTCTGAATAATTTAAGATAATAAAACATATGAAATCACCGTAGAGGAGTAAATAGCTCCTCCTTATGTAAATAAATAGGCACCATAACAGCCATCTGAAGAATAAACATAAAAATTAAAATAACCCTGACATAAAGAGAAACTGACTTCCAGTTTCCATAAAGGATCAATCCGAGAATAAAAAAACCTGTAGCAACAGGGAGACCGGTCATTATTATATCAAAAGGGTATATAAAAAAGCCTTTTAAATAAATAATAAGTACATAATCCAGCCATCCTAAAAGAGCTACAGAGGCAGAAAAAAGCCATGACTTTTTTGCCTGTGAAAAAGTACCTGAACGCCAGAGTAAAAGGATTACTAAAATACTCATTGTATGAAGATAAATTACGGCAAGGAACGGATGATTGGAAAATTGAGAATCAAAGACAAAGATACTTTTTTTGCCGTAACCAACGCCAA
>JBEHWO010000213.1:0-11580 GCA_040217695.1 Vulcanimicrobiota bacterium
TTCTACTCCCTCTTTTTTTAAATACGATACTACTGTATTTCCGCTGTCATTATCACCTGCATCGATTAACATATATTTATTACGGGGACTTTGAACCAGTATACTGTCACCCTGGCCGACATCAATGAAATGAACCTTCAAATAAGCAGATTTCCCGGAAGGGGTATTACTCTGCTCCGGCGGTGAAGAACCATCGTGAATACATCCTGAAAATAATATAAGGAGAAAGAGAAAGAAAGGCAAAATCAGACTTCTTTTATACATAATTTTTTCCTTTACATAATTTTTTCCTTGAAGGTTTAATATATCTGGCATCACCGGTCACTAAGGAATTGTCAGGAAATAACTACATCATATTTACAGTTTATATCGTGACGCGTCACGCGTCACGCGAGGATGCTAATTTTTCTAACAATTTGCCGGAGTGGTTTTTCTTACAGCACTGAGTGCTTATAACGGTAAATATTCCGCTGGTTATAGTCGTGACGCGTAACGGGAGGAGAACAGGTTCACAGATATCCGGTGTCGTATTTACCGCTGGCATTACTGAGTTCTTATTTCAGTTTTTCAACTGCTTCCGCTTCCGTTTTCACTATGTTTATAATAGAAGTAAATCCTGTCATGTCGAAAATTTCTTTTATATGATCTTTCATTGCAAAAAGAACAAGTTTACCTTCAATTTTTTTCAGTTCCTTTGCTGCCATTAAAATAACTCTTAAACCGGAACTGTTTATATAATCCAGATTTGTGAAATCTATGGCAAGTTTCTTTTCGCCCTGACCTATGATGGCTTTTACTTTTCCTTCAAACTCTGCCGTTGTTGTAGCATCAAATCTTCCGTTTAATTCCAGAAAAAGTATATCTCCTTTTTTATTTTCCGACAATTTCATAAAATTATCCCCTTTCAAATTCATATCTTTCATATAAAATTATATATAAATTAACAAAATCCTTCTATGAAGATTAATAAAATCGTGTCAGATTTTTATAAGCTTTCAGCAATCAGCTAAAATTTAAACGTTACCCGTCACGATTTTCATCGTTTTTTCAAGAACTCTTTTAACTTCTTCATCTTCTGCCATTAAAAATTCTCTGCTTTTTTCTATTGCCACTGATTTTTCCAGTTCTACCAGCATTTCTATTGAATCCATACAGGTCCTCCTGTCATTGCTTTTAAGATTCTCTATGATAGCTTTTCTGTAATATTCTCTGGTTATCAATGAAACAAATATCCAGATCAGGGAAAATGCTATGGCTGTAATTGTAATAACTGCCCCGCCGGATAGGGGAAAAAGGGAATAGGTATAACAGAGGCATTTATTGATAATAATAATAATAGCACCTCCTAAAATACATCCTAAAGGATTTATAAAACCTTCCAGAAGCCCCCTTATACGTCCGCGATATGGTGCAGAAATACCATTGAAGGATAGTTGAAATATACTGCCCTGAACAGTCATTGCTACCAGATCCCAGGTAAATCTCATAATAAGTCCGCTGTAGAAGGTAAAAGATATTGATACAAGTATAAGGCCTGAAAAAATTGTTACAGGCAGAATGGAGAAACCACGGGAAACACCGGTTAGTTTTATTATTTTTCCGGTAAAGAGAAGCTGAAATATGAGAACTGTTGCATGAAGATATATATTAAAATATGCGTAATATTTGCTTAATTCTAACTCTGTCGGGAAAGTTACGCTCATAATTCTTCCGTATTGAAACTCTTTAAGAGAAGCTACTGTCCAGAATAATATGCAGATTAAACCCATAACCCTCACCAGGGGCGAAGTGAGTGAAAATGCAAAACCTTCTTTCAAATTCAGTAAAAAATTTCTGGATATTTTATCCATATAGGTGGTTTTTGATATTATTTCTTCTCCGTAATATTTCTGTAATAACTCCAGTAACGGTAACACGAACAGCACAGTTGTACCCCAGATGATAATAAGGCTCTTCATGCCGAGTCTGTCTACTAAAACAGGCGTTACTGTACCGCCGGCAATACTGCCAATGAGAGGTGCCGTGGCAATAATGGGATAAATTCTTGTTCCCTGGGCAGGGGTAAAAGTGTCATTAATAAGTGTCCATATCTGTATACCTGTCGTTGAGTAGCCTATGCCGTTTCCTGCAAGTATAAGAAAACATGATAGTATAAGTCCGTTACTGTTTCCTTCAGATGGTATGAAGAAACCTGAAATTATAATTGTTATACCTGTGGCACTGCAGAATATTTTTAAAAGTTTCTGCCTGGAGATTACATCGGCAAATAAAAGATAGAAGAAGGTACCTATCATGCCTATAATGGCAAAGAAAATAAATGAATAGGGGAGACTTTCTATCCCGAGTCTTTTTAATAGAATTGTCTGTACGGCAGACCAACCCAGGGTATAACCGAAGGTGCGGATACCAAGCATTAATGAAAAAATTAATACTTTCCCTCTTTCGTCCTGTTCAATATCTAATATGTTCATTCAGTTATTATGACCTGCCGTTTATCTTTATCGAGGTTAGCATAATACATATAAACTCCCGTGACGCGTAACGCGCGTCACAGGAGGAATGGTTTTGTTACATGCTTATACTCACGTCAGTGAATCGGTATTCCATCAGGGCAGATCTTTGTCTGCCCCGATGCTGTCCTGTTACCTTACAGATATATCTTTTATTTCAATAACCCAGTCTTTTGCACATTCTACCTGAATTTCATTATATTGTATACCTGTAATGGTATCATACATTTTCTTCGCCAGAGGTCCTATTTCACCGTTACCTATTGTATGGATTTTTCCCCTGTATCCCAGGACTCCTACCGGCGTAATGACTGCAGCTGTGCCTGAACCGAATATTTCCGTTAATTTGTTTTCCTTTATACCTTCCATTATTTCATCAATAGAAACGGGTCTTTCTTCTACTTTCATACCGAAATGAGAAGAAGCGAGTTTTATAACAGAATCTCTTGTTATACCGGGAAGTATTGTGCCGCTCAGATCAGGTGTGATAAGGACATCATCCTTTACCAGAAAAACATTCATCGCTCCTACTTCCTGAATATATTGATGTGTTGCATCCAGCCATAAGACCTGATCATAACCTTCACCGTGAGCTATTTCCGCCGCTATAAGTGAAGCTGCATAGTTACCGGCACATTTTGCTTCGCCTGTACCTCCGGGAGCAGCCCTTGTAAATACTTCTTCTACTTTTAATTTTATGGGATTTAATCCTCCTGCAAAATATGGGCCTGAAGGACTTGTTATGACTACATGACCGTAATCCAGCGCAGGTTTTACTCCCAGTTTGGGTGTGGTTCCCATTAAAAAAGGCCTTATGTAAAGAGATGCAGGTGTGGGTTTTTTTTGAGAATAAGGTGGTATAAAAGGACCTGAAAATTTTACCGCTGCTTTTACGGAATCTACGAAATCTGCTACGGGAAGCTGTGGTATACACAGCCTTATGGCAGATCTTATATATCTCTTTGCATTTTCTTCAGGTCTAAAGAGATATACTTTTTCCTGATCTTTATTATAATAGGCCTTTAATCCTTCAAAAATTAACTGTCCGTAGTGTAACATCTGAGAAGCAGGATCTACAGCCAGAAGTTCATAATCTGTTATGATCGCATCCTCCCATCTGCCTCCTCTGTATCTGCGAACATACATATAAGGGGTATAATACTGACCAAACCCAAGTTTTTCTACGGGCGGAACAGGCTTATCCTTTGGAAGAATGAAATTACTACGCATAATTAAGTGGTACCTCCTCTTACATAGAATATTGTAAACGTAACGTTTTACTATGACCATATTTCAAAGTACCTATAATTATAACACAGGGGAAAAACAAGTTAAAGAGAAAATATTCATACATAAAATTTGGAACAATCTGGAACTTGAATGCCACGTTGATTATAGTGTATTTTATAACGTATTACCGGGCCGGCTATAAGCATGTCTCCCGCCACGTGTTACGCGTTACGCGTCACGAGAGCAGTTGTGTATTATTTATGCTCAACTCTGTAAGTTTATGAATATGATTTTTTTTTAATTTAACTTTTAGGAGGAAAATTCATTATGGAAATTGAATTAACTTTTAAGTATATATATCTAGTTTATTACGAGGTGAAATAAGTTTTATTTTGTTGAATTTTAATTAAAAGACCGGAATCATATCCGGAATGTAGTTACATTATATAATATAATAAATCAGGATTAAATAATAAATAAGGGAACAGGGGATTTATATGGCAGATTCAGGTGAAAAGCATGAAATTCTTAAGGCCCAGACTGTTTTAAAAGACAGATTTGTAATAGAGTCTCTTATTGCTACAAGCCATGTAAGCAGAATGTATAAAGGTAAAGACCTGGAGAAAAATAAAGATGTTGCTATAAAAGAATTGCTTGTAGAAGGTTTTTTAAATCTGGCAGAGAGAAAACAGGCAGTGGAGCAATTTCAGTTTGAAGCAGATTTATTATTAAAACTTACTCATGATAATCTCCCGAAATTTGAGGATTATTTTTCCTATAACGATAGAAAATATTTAGTTATGGAATATATTTACGGAGATAAATTGAGTGAAGTTGTAAAAAAATCACAGGATTTTATCGGTGAACATCAGGTAGTTCAATGGGGACTGGAGATATGTGATATTTTTCATTACCTTCATACCAGGAAACCAAGTCCTATAATTTTCAGAGGTCTCTGTCCTGATAATGTTATACTTACACCGGCAAAAAAGTTAAAACTTATTGATTTTGGCATATCCAAAATATTTGATCCTCAGGCAAAAACTCTGGCTGTAGCAAAAACTGCAAAAATGTATTATTCTCCTATGGAGCAATATACAACTCAGACGGACGAAAAAACCGATATATATTCTCTCGGTGCCACTCTCTATTTTTTAATTACAAAAACCCACCCCATAGATGCTATTGACAGAACTATTAATGATCTTCCTCTTTCTTTATGCAGGAAATTTAATCCAAAAATTTCTCCTGAGTTTGAAAATATAATACTTAAAGCTATGGAATTGAGTCCGAACAGAAGATATGAGAATATTCCGTCCATGAGAAGCGCTCTGGAAGCATTAAAAACTGAGCCGGAACCGATTCCTGAAAAGACGGAAATCAGCAGGCCAGGCCGGGATGTTACAGAAATTAAAAAATCAGTTACAGAAGAGCAGGAAGAACAGGAAGAAGCTGATAATTATACTTTCATTGATAGAATATTGAATTTTTTAATTGACTTACTTGATAGTTGGAGAAAAAGACGTAAAAAAAGAAATTAATTATTCCGATATTAAGGAGGTGATAGTTCCTCTTTTTTTAGAAAACCCGGTTTATTTTTCATGAAAGGAGAGAAGTAATATTGACTGATCTAGTAAAAGAAAGAAAAAAATTACAGGATATTATGATGTTTCTTGGTGCTCTTGGCCAGGGAGCGGAAAAGATACTTCAGAGAAGTGCCAGCGTAGTAGGTTTTCAGTCAGGCAAAACTATAGGCATGGAGGCTGTGAAACATTTTTCCGAGACAACTGATGATCTTGAAAAATCTATAGATTTACTTCAAAAGGCTCTGTATGATATAGGCCTTGACTGGCGATTTGGCATGTGGAAAGAAGATGGTGCGCCTGCATATTTTAAAGATGAAGGTGATAAATGGGTCGGCCATATGTGGTTTCAGGATTGTATTGTAAGAAATACTCTTTATACCTATGCCGATAAACAGGAAGGTGCACTATGTCAGATGTCCCACGGCTTTTTTGCGGGAGCTCTGGAAAAGATACTCGGCGGAAGAAAAGTTGATCTCGAGATTCTCCATGCCGGGGAAAATGGATGTTACAAAAAACTTACCGTTCATAAAGAGAAAGGAGGACATTAATGAAAGTTAGAGTAGCTACTGATCAACTTTCTACATGTGCAGGATGCCATGTGTCTCTTGTAGACTTACATGAGAAATTGCTGGATGTAATAGATGCAATAGATATTGTTTATTGCCCTATCCTTGCAGACTTTAAAGAACATCCGGAGGCTGATGTAGGGTTAATTGAAGGTTGTGTTAGAACAGATCATGACAGACATGTACTGAAAGATATGAGAGAAAAATGCAAGACCATTATAGCCTGGGGAACATGTGCCTGCTGGGGAGGTATTTGCGGTGCCAATACGGTATTTAAGCCACAGGAAATATTTGACAAGGTTTATCTTAATAATCCCAGCACAGTCACTTCAATTATTCCCGATTCTCCGAAGATCCCGAAATTCGAGAATGAAGCTCTGCCTATAGATGAAGTTATAAAAGTCGATTATTATCTCCCCGGATGTCCTCCCCATCCTTATTTCATATTCGAAGGTCTCAGTTCCCTGGTACAGGGTAAGTTCCCCGGGACAAATCTTCGTTCTGTCTGCGGTAAATGCAACAGAAGAATGGATAAAACCGATGTGACTGAATTAAAGAGAAATATTGAAGGTATACCTGACCCCGATGTATGTCTCCTTTCACAGGGGTATATATGCCTGGGTTCCGTATCTCTGGACAGATGCCTTGCGCCATGTCCCAACCAGGGTATGGTCTGTATAGGCTGTACCGGCCCGACTCCGAGAATAATAATGAATCCTTACAGGGATATAAGGACGGAAGTTGCTGAAAGAATGGCAAGACTTACGAAGATAAAAGAAGCTGATATAATTAAAGAGATAGAAAATTTTGCCCGTACCTATTATTCATATTATATGGCCTCACCTGTATTGAGAAATAAACCTACTTTTCTCATTAAAAAATGGATGAGGGAATCTGAAAAGGAGGTTGCCGTATGAAAGAAACTATAAAAGTGCCTGTAGTTACCAGGATAGAAGGACATGCTACGATAAGTGTGGAACTTGATGATAACGGTAAGGTTCAGGACGCTACCATGCACGTCATAGAATTACGGGGTTTTGAGAAGAACCTTATAGGCATGGAAATGAGCAAAATGCCTCAGATGACTGCAAGAATCTGCGGAGTCTGTCCAACTTCTCACCTGGTTGCTTCCGGTAAGGCTCTTGATATGGCCTATGGGTTAACTCCTCCTCCTGCAGCAAAAATGCTCAGAGAACTTATGAATCTGTCACAGAATATTTTTTCCCATGCCCTTCATTTCTTTGCCCTTGGCGGCCCCGATCTTATCCTGGGCATAGACAGTCCTCCTGAGGACAGAAACCTTTTTGGTGTTATCAAAGCTGCTCCTGATGCAGCCAAAAAAGCACTTCGTTTGAGAACACTGGGGTCGAAAATGAATGAAATACTTACCGGGAGATTTACCCATGGTATTGCAGTTGTGCCGGGAGGAGTATGTTATGTTCTCGAGGAAGATAAGAGAAAACAGCTTCTTGAGTATGCGAAGGAAGCTCTTGAACTTTCGAAATGGGCTCTGGAATTCGGAAAAACTGTAATGCAGGGAAAAGACCCGAAGGATTTAATGACTATATTTGATCTTGAATGTTATAATGTAGGAACTGTTAATAAGGGTAAACATGATATTACCTACGGAGATATAAGGGTAATGGATCCAAAGGGTAATATTATTATTGATATTGCCACAAAGGACTGGAAGAAATATTTAAAGGAAAAAGCTGTCCAGGACAGTTATATTAAAGGCTGTATGTTCGAGCATAACGGAGAATTAAAACTTACGAGAGGTAATTCTCTTTCCAGAATAAATGTATGTGATTCTATGGCCACACCGCTTGCGCAGAAAGAACTTGAACTCTTCAGGCAGAATTATGGCAGACCATCTCATAAATCTATTCTTCATCATTATGCCCGTCTGATAGAAATACTTGCCGGATGCGAACGCTCTATAGAGTTACTTGAAAACCCTGAGATAACCAGTAAAAATGTGCGTGATCCCATAAAAGGATTGCCATCCTATGGTGTCGGTCATGTTGAAGCTCCAAGAGGTACTCTTATTCATGAGTTTGAAGCTGATAAACAGGGCAGGGTTAAATATGCCAATTTTATGGTAGCTACTCAGCTTAACTATTTTGCAATTAATGAGAGTATAAAACAGGCTGCCATACATTATATAGAAAAAAGTGACAGAAAAACGTTAAATGCCCTGGAAGTAGCTATCAGATTATACGATCCATGTCTTTCCTGTGCAACTCATGCGCTGCCCGGCCAGATGCCCATTGCAGTTAATATTTATCAGGGCGGAAAACTTGTAAGAAAGGTGGAGAGATGATATGCTGAAAGGTTTTGAACAGAAAATAAAAATTTCTCTTGATGATAAGGCCTGCCGTGCCTGTCAGCTCTGTATTGATGTCTGCCCTGTGGAAGTTTTCTCTTTTGATGATGCGAAAAAAATTGCCTGTGTAAAAAAAGAGTCTAATTGTATCGGCTGTATGTCATGTTATTATATATGTCCTTCTGCCTGTATTGAACTTGAAGGTGTTCCTCACAGCAAGAATTTTTACTGTGATAGTCATGGGATAGACATAACAAGTAAGCTTATTTAAATTATATGTAAGCAGAAGCAGGACAGATGTCTGGCATGGTTACTGTAAAATGATTTAGAACCAGGAGGTGAAAAGGGGTTTTGCCTGTCAGAGGGTAAAACACAGATTATGAGTACTCTTGTGAGAAATATTGATGAGGTTAAGGTTAACGAAAGCGATTATGAAAAAGCTTCCAGAGATCTTGGAGTTCGCTTATTATCGATATCCAAAACTTTACGCAAGGTAGCAGGCGGTTCTCTCGGCGCAGTAGGAACTACTGCGGGAAGAATTGCTGCCGGTCATTTACCGCGTATGTTTGAAGATGAAAAGATTGGTTTTGAAGATATATTAAAGGATCTTCAGGGAAAATGGAAAGATAGTTTCAAGTTTGATTATACCATAGCAGATACTTCTGCTACTCTTACTTTTGACCATTGTCCTATTTATTCTATTCTTACCAATCAGGGAGAAAAGGTGGGAGGAGATCTCTGCAGCCTTTTTCATGCCTATATTCAGGGAATCCTGGTAGAAGTTGTTCAGGATAAATTTCAAATGAAAATTGAAACAATGGGAGAAAAATGTGTTTTAAAGGTCAGACCTATCCCGAAATTTGATGATTAGTCTATATAAGATATTTTTTATGAAAGGATGTGTTCATTGGTGAAAAGTCCAAAGGAAATACTCAAGGGTATTCTTGAGACCGATGGAGTTAAAGCTGTTATGATCTCCGGAAGAGATGGTCTTATAATTTCGTCTGTAGGTACTATTGATGCCGACACGGAAACTTTAGGTGCTATAGCATCCAGTGGACTGGGATCTTCAGAAGCTCTTGGTGCTGAAGCAGGCATAGGAGAGTTGGAACAGTTTATATCTCAGTATAAGAGCGGAATTGCCATAATTCAACTTGTTACATCTGAAGCAGTTTTATTACTCCTTGCAACAAAAGATGCAAATTTAGGTATGTTGAGACTGGCTATTAATAAAGCTAAAAAGCCCCTTATGGATATTTTGAGTTATTAGAAAATTACTGAGAGGTGAGTAGTTATAAGCTAATAGTTTAAAGTATATTTTACTACTGCTTACCTCTCATCTGTTTAGGAGGGGAATTTGTATGCCTGCCGTATGTCCTAAATGTAATGCCTATAACAGTGACAGTGCAAAATTTTGTGCCGAATGTGGTTGCCTTATTGAAAAAACCGAAGGAAACAGGCACTATACCAGTATTGTAGAAGAAGGCACATTACTTGTTAACAGGTATAAAATTATCAGGCTGGTTAAATCCGGAGGTATGGGAGCAGTTTACTGTGCAGAAGACAGAAATCTTGGAAAAACCTGTGCTATTAAAGAACTTTTGAGTTTTCCTCACAGTACCGAGAAAGAAAGACTATATGCTATTGATAAATTTCAGAGTGAAGCCAAGACTCTTGCAAATCTTCATCATATAAGTTTACCAAGAGTATATGATTACTTTACCATAGGTGACAGGTATTACCTTACAATGGATTTTGTTGAAGGTAAGGATCTTCTTGCTGTACTTAAAGAGAGGGGTAATCCGGGACTTCCCGAAAAAGAGGTAATTAAATGGTCTGTAGAGATATGTGATGTCCTTTCATACCTTCATAGCAGAAGTCCTGTTATATTATACCGTGATTTGAAACCTTCCAATATTATGCTCAGAAAGATTGATGAGAAGGTAATATTAATAGATTTTGGCATAGCAAAGGCCATACAGGATGATACAAATCCGAAAACTGCCATAGGAACTATGGGGTATATTTCTCCTGAACAGTTCAGAGGTATGGCAGAACCTGCAAGTGATATTTACTCTCTCGGATCTACTATGTCCCACCTTCTTACAGGTGTTATGCCCATACCTTTCACCTATGAACCTGTGAAAAAAAGAGTGACTGAACTTTCCGATGATATAGAGAATATAATAAAGAAAACCCTTGATATTAAACCTGAAAATAGATTTTCTTCTGCAGGAGAAATGAAAAAAGCACTTCTGGCTCTCATAGAAGAAAAAATTCCCTCTATATCTTCACAGTCTTTAAGTGAAGTTGATCTTGCCATTATTCAACTCAATGCTACCAGCCTCAAAGCCAGGCTGGAAGCCATTGCAAAATTGAGTAATGTTAATGATGAAAGAATCGTTTCACCTCTTGTTGATATGCTAAATGATGATAATTCTACTATTCGTAAAGAAGCTGTCACTATTCTCGGGAAAATACAGCATCCGTCATCTGTGGATTATCTGATAAAAATGTTGAAAGATAAAGATTTAAGCGTAAGAATTGCCTCTCTTACTGCTTTGGGAACTCCGAAATACAGCAAAGCTTTTCCATATCTTCTGGCAGCTCTTAAAGATGAAGATTACAGAATTAGAAAACATGCGTCCATATCACTTGGAGAGATTGGAGATGAAAGGGCTATTGAATCTCTCAGACAGGCCCGGCAGAAAGAAGGACTTCTCAGTTTCGGTATGAGGATGACAATTGATAAAGCCATACAGAAACTTGAAACAACGAAAAGTGCCGTTCCCAGGGAAGAAAGATATAGCACCAATGAACTGCTCCCTGAGGTAACAGTTAGATTTCATGAGGCCAAAAGCCATAATGATAGAGGACAGGAATATTTTAAAGAACATAAATATGAAAGGTCAATCGATGAATTTAATAAGGCTCTGGAGATAAATCCCACATATGTGGAAGCCCATTTTAATATAGCAAGGGTTATTTTAACTCAAATTGAAATGAACCCTGAATTTAAAAATGATGATAAGATTAATGAAGCTCTTTTACACTTTAATAAATGTATTGAACTTGCTTCTGATAGTACTCTTTCATTAGAGGCAAAAAGGTATATAGAAAATCTTACTGAAGAGTGGAACAAACTGGAAACTATAAAAAAAGAAGTCACAAAAGGCAAAGAAATTGTAGAACATTATGAAGAACCTGAAGAAGAAGTGCAGGAAGAGATAGAAGAAGTGCAGGAAGAGATAGAAGAAGTGCAGGAAGAGATAGAAGAAGTGCAGGAAGAGATAGAAGAAGTGCAGGAAGAGATAGAAGAAGTGCAGGAAGAGATAGAATAAGTGCAGGAAGAGATAGAAGAA
>JBEHWO010000214.1:0-11529 GCA_040217695.1 Vulcanimicrobiota bacterium
CATATAGTTTTTATGAGTTCAGGTTTTTTGGGATCTTTTTCTATTTTTTGACGCAAACGACTTATATTGGCATCTATGGAGCGATCAAAAGCAGTAAAAGTCTGACCTCTTGAAAGATCCATGATTTTTTCCCTTGATAATACAATACCTCTGTTTTGAACAAAAATGTTTAATATGTCAAATTCCAGAGAAGTAAGTTCCATTAACTCTCCTCTCACTATAGCCTGTCTCTTTTTCAGATCCAGTTTTACCGTATCCGCGCTTATTTCATCAGTTCCATTTGTTATATCCACTTTTTCCTTTCTTCTTATGACAGCCTTGATTCTTGCCAGTAATTCTCTTGGATTGAAAGGTTTGGGAATATAATCGTCAGCTCCCATTTCCAGTCCGAGAATCCTGTCTACTTCCTCTCCTTTTGCCGTTAACATGATTACGGGAAGATAGTTGTATTCATTGTTTATTCTTTTTAAAACCTCAAGGCCGTTCATTTTTGGCATCATTACATCCAGTATTGCTATGTCGAATCTGTCTTCTTTTAGCATTTCAAGGGCTTTTTCCCCGCAGCTGGCTTTGTAGACTTCCATGTCATTATTTGTAAGATATTCTTCCAGAAGTTCAAGCAGTTCTTTATCATCATCTATGAGCAGTAATTTTAACATATAATCTCCTTTCTTAATCGGTGAACATGGTGAGCAGGTTGCTGATATGAGCATAAATAGCGCCACCGGAGGAATGATTTTATTACATGCTTATGCTCGGGTCAGAAAACTGGCTGTTCAATGTTTTTATTTCATTACAGTCAGCGCTGAGAACCTCTTATACGGGCATATGTTATTCATCACGCTTCTCATATAATTATAACGTTTATTTAAATAAATATACAGACTGTTTTACAAATTATTACAAAGTTTTACAGATTTTATAAACTTCATAAATATTATGCAATACCTGTGAGTTACAATGTTTATGATAATTGAGCATAAATAATACATATATGCTCTCGTGATGCATAATACCATTTGACTGTCAACTATAGTGCTTTGCCTGTTATATTTTTTATAAAGGGTGTGTGAAATGTCTATTATAGAACTTTCAAACATATATAAAACTTACAGGATGGGAGGTGTAGATCTTCAGGCCTGTGCAGATATTAATTTATCTGTAGAAAAAGGAGAATTCCTTATTATTATGGGAGCTTCCGGAAGCGGAAAGTCTACTATGATGAACATAATAGGCTGTCTTGACAGGCCTTCATCCGGTACTTATAAGCTGGACGGAATAGAAGTTTCCAGCATGGATGATGACGAACTTGCCAGAATAAGAAACAGAAAGATAGGATTTATCTTTCAGAAATTCCATCTCCTTCCCGGTATATCTGCACAGGAAAATGTAGAACTTCCTATGATCTATTCGGGCTTTAATGCATCGGATAGACAGAGAATTTCAAAAAAATCTCTCAGTATTGTCGGACTGGAAGAACGTATCCATCATAATCCGAATGAACTGTCAGGAGGACAGATGCAAAGGGTGGCTATAGCGAGAGCTCTTGTAAACAATCCTCCTATAATTCTGGCAGACGAACCTACTGGCAATCTTGATACAAAGTCAGGGAGCGAAATAATGGCTCTCTTTCAGGAACTTCACCGCCAGGGAAGAACTATCATATTAATAACCCATAACAGCGAAATGGCACTGTATGGTACAAGAGTTATAAAATTACAGGACGGCAGAATAATTTCAGATGAACATCTGAAAGAAAGCGAAAGGATTATAATTAACAATGGTGTTGTTGAAAATACTATAACTTCAACCCTCAATAACCTGGGCAGTATGAATATATTTAAAAGTTTCAAGATAGCATGGAATGCTCTGAAAGTAAATAAATTACGTTCTCTTCTTACTATGCTTGGCATTATTATAGGTGTTGCGGCAGTTATAGTTATGACATCCATAGGTGAAGGCACAAAATACAGTGTGACACAGGAGTTCAGTTCCCTGGGAACAAATCTTATATATGTAAGAGGAGGAGACCCGAGAAGCGTTATAGGAAACGAAACAGATTCGGAAGCCAGAAAACTTACTTTCAAAGATGTAAATGCACTGAAAAATTATACATTTTCTTATATTACCGGTATTGCTCCCCAGACATCTCATACTGTCAGTGCCCGTTACCTTGCCAATACACTGTCTACTACCATTATAGGAACCACTCCTGACTATTACAGTGTGAAGAATCTTACCCTTCAGGAAGGGCGATTTTTCTCGGCGGCAGAAATGAATCGCAGAGCACCTGTCTGTGTAATAGGTTCCAGAGTCGTGGAAAAATTATTTAATAATTCAAAAGATATTATAGGAAAAACTGTAAAATTAACCTTTTCTTCTGCAGGTTCCGGTTCAAGGCTTACCATAATAGGAATCCTTGAGAAAAAAGGAAAATCCTTCGGTCAGGATCCTGATAAACAGATACTTATACCTTTTACAACTATGAAAGCCAGATTTTTTGACGATAAATATCTTGAAACCATATATATTCAGGGAAAAGATTCTGAAACCATAGATTACGCCATTGATGAAGTTAAAAAAGTTTTACTGCCTTTACATAAGAATAATTCCCGTAATTTCAATATTGACAGTCAGGAAGAAATGCTGAATACTATTTCTACGACACTGACCCTTTTTACTTATATGCTGGGCGGAATAGCCTTTATTTCCCTGATTGTAGGCGGTATAGGTATTATGAATATAATGCTTGTTTCGGTTACGGAAAGAACGAGGGAAATAGGACTGCGTAAAGCTATAGGTGCAAAAAGACGTGATATTCTGGTTCAGTTCCTTATAGAATCCCTTGTACTGGGTATAACAGGCGGTATTATAGGCATAGGTATCGGCATGCTTATGGCAGGCTGTTATACGTTAATAGCATCTTACAGCAATCTCGGTGTTATGAGCAGAACCATTGTTTCCCTGCAGGCGATATTGATTTCTTTTACTTTTTCTGCAATGATAGGAGTTTTCTTTGGTATTTATCCTGCAAGAAAAGCTGCTTCTCTGGATCCTATAGAGGCGTTAAGATATGAATGATGATTATGATATTATGATATATAGAGGTGAGTATTATGAAAAAGAATAGAATTTTGATGCCTTTTATAATAACTATGATTATATTATCGATTATATGTTTACTTTACAAATATATTCATGCCCGGAGTGTAACTGAAAACAATTACAGAATGACTGAAGTGAAAAAAGGTAATCTGAATGTGTCTATAATATCTACAGGCCTTGTTAATGCCAGGACTGAGATAGATATAAAGTCCGAAGTGGGAGGTAAGGTAATAAGTTTACCTTTTGACGAAGGCGATAAAGTAAAAAAAGGTTCTGTAATAGCAATAATAGATGACAGTGAATTAATGCAGCAGTATAAGCAATCAGATGCAGATTATAATGCGGCCATAGCTGTTGTCAATCAGTCTAAGATCTCTGCAGATGTTCAGGAAAACGTCAATAATGTATCTGTTGCAATAAAAAGAGAAGCCCTTGTTAAAGCAGAACTGGCATATAAACATGCCCGGGATGTACTGGCGGAACAGAAAAAAGTTACCTGTTCCCAGATAGAACAGTCAGGGGTGAATCTTGATGTTGCAAAGCTTCAGCTTGAAGAAGCGCTTGCCGGTTCCAGAAAAGAGGAAATTGCACAGAAGCTGGAAAATATGAATCAGGCGGAAATTACCATGAAAAATGCAGAAGTGGAATATGAGAGGCAGAAGCAACTTTATAACAGTGATTTTGTTGCAAAGCAGGACCTTGATGATGCGGAAAAAATATTTCTTATAGCAAAATCTCAATATAATTCTGCCGGAGAAGAATATAATATGGCTCTTCAGGGAACAAGGGTTGAGACGATTAATATTAGCAGGGCAAAGGTCAGAGAAACTGAAAAATCTTTAGAAGCTCAAATAGTTCTGGGAGAACAGAATGTTTCTGAAAAGGCAAGAGCCGTTGAAACTGCTCTGAAATCTCTTGTCCAGGCACAGCTTGATTTGAAGAATGCAATTGCTCAAACAGGAGGAATTATGGCAGACAGACAGAATGTTTTAAGTAAAGAAGCACAGCTTGTTAAAGCAGAAGCCGTTAAAAGCGAATATTTGAATAAACTTTCAAAAACTAAAATTTTATCTCCTATAGACGGAGTAATTATCAGCAGAGCAGTAGAAGTCGGTGATGTAGTGGCTTCTCAGACTATGTCCAGTGCTGCAGGAACGACTCTTATGAATATTGCCGATTTTAACAGTTTATATGCTACAGCCAATATAGATGAAGCTGATATAGGACTGCTCAAACAGGAACTGCCTGTGACAGTTATAGCTGCCGCCTATTCGGACCTTGAGATACCGGGCATTATAACCTATATTGCACCTGTGGCAGAAAAAGTACAGAATGTACCGACCTTTGAAGTGAAAATAAAGATATTACCTGACAGAATTCCTGCCGATAAATTACCTTCAGGAAAAAGTTCTTATGAATTGATTTTCCCCGGTATGTCAGTCGATGTAGATATACATATAGCAAATAAATCGGATGTCCTTCTTCTGCCGATTGAAGCTGTCAGCACGGTAGACGGTAAACATTATGTTACGGTAATAACAGGGGATAACAGGCTTGAAAACCGGGAGATAAGGACCGGTATCAGCAATAATATTCAGACAGAGATAGTTTCGGGAGTAAAAGCAGGAGAAAAAATAAAACTTCCCGATCTTAAAGCCACACCTGCAGAAGAAGAAGAAAGAGGGCCGGGAGGACCGCCGCCCATGTAAAAACAGTATATAATCAGTCGAAAAAAAATGACAGAACAGTAATTTTCGGCCCCATTTCTGCCGATAAAATAAGTATGACATACGAAGAATTCATCAACAGTAAAATAGACTATATACTGTTTATTCAGGGTCTTGCTTTTATACTTTTATCCGGTACAGGAAAATTAATAGGGCAGCAGAAAAAAAATACCCTTCAATGGAAATGGCTGGGATTATTCGGTCTTATTTACGGATTAAGTAAATGGCTTGAACTTCTGATTATCAGTACCGGAGATAATAATATATTCTTTATCATCAGACTGATAATGGAATTTATCTCATGTCTTTTTCTGCTGGAATTCTGGAGAACCGGTATAATTCTATTTAATAATAAGACCCTGAATAGATATCTTTTCATACCTTTGCCGGTAATGGCTTTTTCAGGATATTATTATGGATTGCCCGGTTTACATAACAGTGTACATTATATTCTGGAATTAATAAGCATGCTGCTCTGCTCCTTAACCCTGTGGAATTACAGGAGATTATATTATCCCTCCCGGTCTTTGCTGGCAGTGACTTCTATCGCCATGGCATTGCTGGCCGTATTTAACGGTATTGTAGTCAGTGAAAAATCTTTTTTCCCCTCTTCTGTGATAAATTACGAAACATTTTTTTCTTTTGTGAAAATCCCGACAGTTCTTATTATGTCTTTGCTGTCTGTTATTATATTGGTTTCTCTATGGTTTCATTATATTGAACTCAGATATTATTTTATTTACGGAACAAGCAAGAAAATAAATATTTTTTCCGAACACCGGTTGACTTTATATCTTGCATTTATCCTTATTGCCGGCTGGTTTTTTACGGATGAAATCGGTATTTATATGGAAAATAAAGAAAAAAAATATATTCTTGATCAGACGAAAATTGCTGCAGTTACTATAGATGTAGAAAAAGTGAAGCAATTTTTCTGGAATGACTCGGATCTGAACAACAGACCCTATCTGGAAATCAAGGAACTTATAACAAAAATTCGCGGTAGTAATCCTCAATGTCGTTTCGTCTCTCTTATGGGATTCCAGGATAATAAGCTTTATGTTCTTGTTGATTCCGAGCCTCAGGATTCTGAAGATTACTCGCCTCCCGGACAGCTTTATGAAGAAGGAGATCCAAGACTTATTGATTTTTACAGACAGAAAGAGCCTATGGTAATAGGCCCTGTGTATGATCGATGGGGATCATGGATCTCGGCTTATGTTCATCTCTATAAAACTCCTGATCCTAATAGATCTGTGGCTCTGGCAATAGATTTCGATGCGACTTACTGGAGAAGTATCGTTGCAGGGCACCGTCTTGCAGGAATAATTATAGTATTACTTTTTTCAATTCTTCTCTGTGTATTCTTTGTTTATCAGCAGGCGGAAGAATCCCTCAGAATAAGGACCGGCCGTTCTTTACAGTTCAGAGGAACCATCCTTAACCTTACAAAAAGTGATAAAATCAATCTTGACCACGGAATAAAACAGATAACGGAAAGTGTTGTAAAAACACTTGATGTGGAGAGAACAGCTATATGGTTATGTAATGAGGATGAATCCGAATTCGTCTGCAATGATCTATACTGCAGGGAAGAAGATAAACATAAAAGAGGTTTTATTTTAAAAAAAGCCGATTATCCTGAATACTTTAAAAAACTTGAAACTATGAATAATATCATATCGGATGACGTAAGGACAGATCTTATTGCAGAGGAATTACTCGAATCATACCTTATTCCCGAACGTATTACTTCTATGATGGATACTCCTGTATTCCGGAATGGTAAAATTGCAGGTATTCTCTCTATAGAAGAAGTTAACAGAATCCACCGTTGGACAGTAGAGGAACAGGAATTTGCCGTTTCACTGGCAGATATGATTTCTCTTTTGCTGGAATCTGAAGAAAGACATCGCGCAGAGGAAGCCGAGAAGGAACGTTCCCGGGAACTTGAAAAGAGATCGAGAGAACTGGAAACCCTTCTTGATAGTTTACCTGGATTCGCCTTCCTCAAGGACAGTAATCTGGCCTATATTACGGCAAATAAAATTTTCTGTCATATGGTAGGTAAGACAGAAGCCGAACTTGTCGGTAAAACAGATGCAGATTTATTTCCTCCCGATAGAGAAAAAAAATATCGTCTTGTAGAAGAGATTATATTATTCGGAGAAGAACCATATTTTGAGCTGGAGGAAGAGATAATTCAGGATGGTGAAAAAATAATCCTGACGACAAAAAAAGTTCCTCTCAGAGATGGAAAAGGAAGCGTTACAGGCCTTATCTGTCTCGGGTTTGATATTACTGAAAAGAAAGATCTGGAAAACCGGCTGAGACAGTCTCAGAAAATGGAATCTATAGGAAAACTGGCAGGAGGCATAGCCCATGATTTTAATAATATTCTCGGTATTATTGCAGGCTATAACGAACTGGCCATGCAGGATGCAGAAGGAAATGAAACGATTTGCAGCAAATTGGAGCATAGCCTGAAAGCTGCCAGGAGAGGAAAAGAATTAATACAACAAATTCTTGCATTCAGCCGTCAGGAAGGACAGGAGATATTCTTGCCTGATAAGCGGCGTGGTAATGAAACTATTTTACTCGTTGATGACGAGGCGTCTTTACTCAAGGTAGGAAAAGAAATGCTTGAGTCTCTGGGATATATAGTGGAAATAGAGTCAAGCAGTGTGAGTGCTCTGAAATTATTTTCTCTGAAACCTGATAAATATGACCTTATTATAACAGATTATCTTATGCCGCAGATGACAGGTATAGAACTGGCAAGGGAAATTCTTAAAATCAGAAATAACACGCCTGTTATAATCTGCACAGGCTTTGACGAAATCCTCTCCCGTGATCAATTGGAAAAAGAATCTATAAAAATGTCAGTGCTAAAGCCTTTTACGTTAAATGAAATTACCGAAAAGATCAGACACGTTCTGGACGAACAGAAACTGGATGACCAGAAATCAGTATAATTCTGAATTACCTGCGAATATCGTAGGGTTCCTGCTTCTGTAAAATTACCTCATATCATTCATAAAACTTCTCAACATAGCTTCTCTTGTAAAGGGTCCTCCGTGTGCCGCATAGACTTTTGATACATTTTTAAATATTTTTATACTTTTTTTTACTTCAGTCATGTCACTTGCAAACATAGGATAAGACGGAACTTTCTTGTTTAAGAATGCCATGACGAGATCTCCTACAATAGCCTCGCCGCTGTCAAGTATGACAGATACTGAGTCCGGAGTATGACCGGGGGTTGATATGATTTTTCCTTTTATTCCGAAATCTTTAAGAGCCAGTTCTTCGTCAATGAGAATATCGGCAGTTACACCTGAAACCATTTTGGGAGGAAAGGCTTTCATCATATATTTCAGTACAGTGCCTGTTGTACTGCAAGGTATAATAAGATTATTTTTACCTTCTTTTAATAATTCCGCTCCTGATTTATGAACTGCCACAGGTGCTCCTGTTTTTTCTTTTAACACTGAAAGACCTCCGAAATGATCGAAATGACAGTGTGTAATCAGAATAAGTGATATATCCTGCGGTTTCAGTCCATATACAGGGAGATACTCAAGGATCTTTTCTCCGTCTCCGGGGGTTCCTGCATCTATGAGAACAGCCTTTTCTCCTTTAATACAGAAAGAATTTAACATGCCGGAAAGGTGAAACTGAATAATTCCCGATGAATTTTCATTCATATATATTCCTCCATATTTGTAAAATTCAGTTAAATTATGAATATTTTCTTCTTTGATTTTTTTTTACCTTCTAAACAGAATAGATTCGTTTATAAAAAAATAATGGTCACAATTGAGAATTAACAGGCATGGCAGGATCTGCCACAACCGGATATGAGTATTAGCATAAAGTGGCAGAGCAGATTTTATTATTCTCATATAAAATATAACTTTTTTAAATATCTATAAACAAAAATTTCTTATTATATGATATAATATTTCGTGAGACATATTTCAAAGAACTGCCCGTGAGATTATGTACAGTGTATTTCATAACAAATTATGGGCAGTCCTTGCGTCAAGAAGCATTTAATTTCTGATAAATTATGAATATAATAAATTAGTTTCTCAAGAGAAAGATTTTTATATGATTGATGATAATAATTTCAAAAATCTTTTGGAAAGGTTAATAAATAAAGGTAAGGAAAAGGGATTTCTTACCTATGATGAGATAGATGATATTCTGGATGAAGGACTGGATACAGAGAGGGAACTTTCGGAAGAAGAAGTAGAGCAGTTATATGATATACTGACTGATAAGTCTGTAGAAATATTTGATATTACAGATGAGGCAGAATATTATAATAATCTTGGCCTCCTTTATTATGGTAATAATGATTTGATACAGGCCAGAGAAAATTTTGAGAAAGTTCTGGCGCTGAAACAGGATTTCAGTGAAGGCCACTTAAATTTAGCTTTGATTTACAGAGAGCAAAATAATATATTAAAATCCTTAAGGCATTTGAAATTATGTATAAAACATTCGAAAAATGAAGAATTAAAGGACATAGCAGGGGAATATATAAAGAAAATCGAAGATGGAAGTTATAAAGAAGATAAGGATGAGGGTTATTACAAAACAGTAAGACCGGAAGAAGAAAATTTAACCTGTGAAATACCTTCACAAAAAAATACTGATGAGTTAAATAAATATATTGAATTCGCTGTGACATGTAAAGAACATGGCGACACAGATAAAGCTCTTGAATATTATAAAAAAATCCTCGCCATTACCCCTGATGAAGCCAGATATTATTTAGATATAGCTTTAATTTATAAAGAAGTTCATGAATATGAGGAAGCCCTTGAATATCTAAAAAAATGTGCAAAGAAAGCTACTGATACGGGAATTCTTTCGGAAGCAAAGAATTATATCTCAGTAATTGAAAATCTGTCTTCTCAGGGAGAAAGTGATAAAGAGAATAATGTAAATATAGAAGAGAAAATAAAAAATTGTGAAACTCTTCTCGAAGAAACTGACAGTGACATAACCAGAACTGAACTGTACATAAAACTTGCCGGCTTCTATAAAGAAATTAAGAATTTTAATAAAGCTATCGGTTATTATAAAGATTATCTTAAGATCAATAAAAATGACGGATCTGTTCATATGCACCTGGCTCTTCTTTATAAAGAACAGAAAAATATTTTTAATGCCCTGAAACATTTCAGATATTGTGTTAAAAGAACTGACGATGAATATATAAAAAAACAGGCAGAGGCCTGCATTAAAGAAATAGAAGATTTTTCAGAAGAAAGTAAACATACTGGCTGATATTTCAAGTAGTTGAAAAATTAACAAAAAATTAACATTTATTTATTGTAATTAATAGTATTTTATCACATAATTATCGTAATACAGGTCAAAAGAGTCCACATAACATAAGGAGTGAAAATAATGAATATATCTGACAGGATACCATTAAAACAGACAGCTATGAAGCCTTCTTCAGGCCCTGCTACAGGAACTGAAACGTCAGGCCTTCCTGTACAGGCGGATCAATATAAAGGTTCAATAGAAGAACATCATTATGTAAAGGGAGCAGATCTCTCTACATACAGAAAGGTTTTCGGAGCAGCAGGTGCGGCAACTATGGCTTTTACCGGAAATATTGCAGTTCCTTTAGGGCTGGGAGCAGCAGGTTTTTTTGCAGGAGAGGCTCTCGGAAGTGCAATAGGCGGGTCTATTGGAGCGATTGCAGGTAAAATTGCAGGAGGTCTTATAGGTGCCTATGCGGGAGCGAAGATTCATGGCAAGACCCTTATAGGAAGGGAGATAGGCGGAAGAGTCGGAGGGGCAGTCGGTGACCTTATGGGACTCTTTGCAAAAGCCCTGAAGGTTCCTCTGAGAAGTGATCTTGTCGAAGAGACAAAGAATTACAGTTATGGTAACATGAAAGAACTTCTCGGAACTACGACACATACAAACCATCCTCATATAAGTGAAAAAGAAGCAGATGACTTTATGTCAAAGCTGAAACCCGGCGACATAGTACTTGTAAATGACGAAGCATGCACCATTTTCTCTCTTATCATTGTAGCGGCAGACGGAAAAGCTGATTTCAATCATGCTCTTCTTTACGAAGGAGACGGTAAAACCATCGAATCCAGAACGGTAACTCATGGAGTTGCAGAAGGAAATCTGAAAGAAGTCCTGGGCCATAAGCATCATGCAGTAGCCATAAGACCCAGATATGAGGAAAATCAGGCAGAACAGGTTGTAGATGCGGCAAAGGATAAGATTGGCATAAAATATGATTACAGATTCAGAATGGGAGACAATTCCATGTATTGTTCCGAAGTGGTTTATAAATCAGTAAAGGAAGGGGCTCCCCAGATAGATTTCAAAAAGCGACCTCTTATTACGAGAGAAGTAATTCTGCCGGGCGATCTGCTCAGAACATCTCAGGCAGATGTAGTGGCGGAAGTTGGAAAAGACAGTACACTATTTAATTCCTATCTTGCAAAGTTTGTCTGAGAAATAATTTGCAGAAGATTTTATTGAAATAAAGAGATTAGAGAGAAATTTTAAAAGAGAAGCATAACTATATTTTACAGAGTTATGCTTCTCTTTTTAATATTTGAAGTTTTGAACATGAAAGGAAATAAATTATGAAAAGTTAACATTTTATTAACATATTATTATTTACTCTAAAAATATAATTACGTTA
>JBEHWO010000215.1:0-11515 GCA_040217695.1 Vulcanimicrobiota bacterium
AAAATAAGAAAAATAACAATGATATTACCATAGAGTATCTTCACATAAATTCCTCCTCAAGTCTCAGGGTTTGTAATTTATAATCGTGACGCGTAACGCGTTACGCGAGGAAAATAATTTGCCAGAGTTATTTTCCTTAAAGCCCTTTAGCATAAAAGATATCCTGTATATAATATCGACAGATAAGAAGAAAAAATTATATTATAAATATGAAAATTTAATTAGAGTGAAAGGGGAAAAATGAAAAGGATAAGACATTTCTCACCATTCACTCTTTCATAATTTGACTTTTACCATGTTTGAGATTATAATTTCACAATTATCTTTATAAGAATGAACTTTTTCCGAATATACTCGTATATATAGTTAGTTTCATAAGTGTCCATAAATAATAACCTCGTAATGAGTAAAGCGTAATACGTGATGCGCAGGGATTAATCCCGTGACGCGTTACGCGACGCGTCACGACCGCTTAAATTCCAATAAGCTATGAAATACACTATAAATTACAAAAACCTTTTCTAACATAATTACTGGAGGTAAATAATGGATATACTTATATTAATAAAAAAAATGGCATTACTCCTGATTGGTGACTGGAAACTCCTGTTTATATTCGTAGTATCGTCAATGGTAACACTCCTGACTTCAGCTACTGTTGCATCACGGCCTGCTGCCGTAAAAACAGGTCATGTTGCCATGTCTATAACCATATATCAAATATTTTTTATGATAACCAGATTTGCCAATATGTTTTATCTTCCCATACTTGCAAGTTATGTAGACAGGGCTACAAATACAGGTAATACGGAAACACTTCTTATACAGATAAGAATAATCATCATAGGAAGCGCTCTGGGAGCAATTCTGGCATGGATTTTATTTCCGACGATAGTAAATATATTTATAAAAGGTGTATCTGACCTGGAAAAACAGGGATCTATGATAAAAGTTCTCACAGGACTGCTTCATATAAAAAGATGGAAAAACATTCATACAGTAGTTGCTCCTCCATCAAACTTCGGTGTGTCTCTGCTGAAGCCGGAAGGTGTACCGATAAATTTCCTTATATTTAACATATTTGCCACTGCTATCTGGACAGTAGGGGTATTATGTGCCATGTATGCCAGTGCTATAAACAGCGACTATGCAAGGACTTCCATATTACTTTCAGGTCTTGTAAATGCTCTCGCTGCTATTATGTTCAGTGTCATAGTAGATCCGAAAGCAGCACTCATAACGGACGAAGTTATAGCAAAAAAGAGACCGGAAAAACATGTTTATATTACTGCAGTTTTCCTCATAGCAGGTAATGTTCTCGGAGCAATAATTTCGCAGTTTTTCTTATTACCGGGTGTAAAAATCATATCATGGGCTACAGACCATCTTAATAAGGGAGAAACGTCAGGAGGTAGCCTCATAACAGTGGTTATAATAGCAATTATGGTAAGCGCTCTTGCTTCTACGACAGTCATATCGCGAATATCAGCAGTCATGACAAAAAGAGTGGCTACTGCCATATCAATATATAATTTTTTCTTTCTTATTACGAGACTGGCCCAGCAGGTTTATGCACCAATAGTCGGTTCAATAGTAGATATGAGCATAAAAAACAGTGAATTTTCACTCCTTGAAAACAGATTAAGACTTATAATATTCGGCTCTACCATAGGAATATTCCTGGGATTTCTCCTTATGCCTACTTTTATAAATATATACTGTAAAGCCATAAAAGGTATGGAAAAATACGGTTCTCTGCCGAAACTGTTTCTGAATTTACTGATAAAACCATCGCACTGGTTAAGTGTTATAAGGACTGCAGCAAAACCGTCTCTGCTGGGAGTAAAACTTTCTCATATAAAAGATATACCGAAACCTTTCCTTATTTTCAATGTTATAGTTATTTCCATACATACAGTCGGAGTTATGGCTGCCACCTATGCAAGTGCTCTTATGCCTGAATTTGCAAGGACTGCCACATTACTTTCCAGTATAGTAAACGGAGTGGCAACAATATTGATAGGCATTGTCGTAGATCCTACATGTGCTCTTATTACCGATCAGTCAGTATCAGGGAAAAGACCTTTAGGCCATGTAAAAACTATGGCTCTCTTTTTAATTGCAGGTATGTTCTTAGGAACCCTTCTGTCACAGGTTATCTTTATACCATGTGTATATATTATTAAAATAGCTTCACAGATACTTACGAAAATATTTTAGCGAGTAGTGAATAGAGCAGGGCACCACTCACTACTCACTCAATAAACATTCAATCTATCTTTTTTATCCAGACATTTCTGCCTGTAATATTCGGGATAAAAATTTGCCAGACAGTCAGGACATATACTGTGACTGAATTCTGCATGGGAATGTTCCTCAATATAAGCTTCTACCTGATGCCAGAAACCGTTGTCATCACGTATTTTTTTACAGGATGAACATATGGGGATTAAACCTTTCAGTTGATTGATATGTTCGAGAGATTGCTGAAGATGATTTATGAGTCTGGTTTTTTCTTCAAACATCTCTTTTCTGTCCGTAATATCCTCTATTAAGAGGAGAATAAAATGTGTATCCATGGTTTCTCTGTATATTTTTCTCACATTCAGAAGCATTGTCCTCCGTCCCTGAGATTGGAGATCCTGATTTATTTCAAAATCTTCAACAACATGTTCCTCCGGTAAAATATATTCAAGTAAATTCCTCAGTTCCGGTATATTCCACTGTCCGCCGTTCACCTCATAAAAGTTCTGTCCTTCTGCTTCAGAAGGATTTATATTGAAGTTCCGGTAAAAAGACTGGTTTGCCGAAACTATTTTCATATGGGAATTGAGTACAACCAGGGAATCCCGCATGGTATGAATAATACTTTCAGCATATTCCCTTGCCTCCTGCAATTGCTGTTCCGACTTTTTCTGTTCCGTAATATCTTCATAAGTACCTATAATACCTATGACATTTCCTATTGTATCATGGAGCGGTATTTTATTTGTATCAAGCCATGCCTGTTTCCCGTCCGATTGTATGTGACTTTCAATCATATGATATTCAGGAGTATCTGTCTTCATAACCCTTCTGTCAGACTTACGGGATAAATCTGCCTTATCTTTTTCCCCTGCCAGTTCATAATCAGTTTTTCCGGTTATTTCTTCAGGTGAGTTCAAACCTCTGTCTGAGGCAAAGAGGCTGTTACATCCAAGATAAACAGATTTACTGTTCTTCCAGAATACCCTGGCAGGGATAGAATCCAGTACAACCTGGAGCATTTGACGTGATTTCCAGAGTTCTTCATCACTTTTTTTACGGTCAAAAAGATTTACAAAAAATTCTCCCACCATTTTAAGTAATTTTATATCTTCTTCTTTCCATATTTTCTCAACCCTGTCTGAAGAAAAACCGAAGAGCCCTACAAGGGTTTTCTTCATCACAAGAGGTATGGCAAAAAGTGATTTCATATCACAGGCAATCCATACTTCTTTTTTTACTTTTTTATCTGATGAAAATTCACTTTCACCGGGAATATGTATATAATCAAACAGTTGTTTTTGTTCCATAGAACATGAGAAAGATTCGAAAGACATTTCTTTCAATCTGTCACTCCTTGGCTGAACACCTTCAGTGCACCATTCATATGTCCGTGCGATGCCTGTTAAATCATCAGAATAGAGATCAACAAAACAACGATCAACACGAACAAACTCTCCGAGTGCTTTTAAAGCCCAGTATATTTCCCTGTCAATCTGTGACGGAGTAAGGTTTATAAAATGAGTTGAGATGGCTGTGACAAGCTGTTCCATTAACAGTCGATAACATAGATCTTCCTGGGCCTGTTTTCTTTCACCAACTTCCTTTTGAAGTTTCTCATTGGCCTTTTTAAGCTCATCAGTACGACTTCGAACAAGTTCCTCAAGATGGTCGCGATATTCTTTTAATTCCTGCTCAACGTGCTTCCTTTCGGTAATATCTCTGATTATGGCAAGGACAAAAATACCGCTTTTATGATGTCCTGAAGAAAGTGATAATTCTATGGGAAACAGTGTATTATCACTTCGTAAAGCTGTAAGAGTTACTGTTTTTCCTATTGCTCCGTCCGGTTTTCCTGTGGTGAGATAACTTTTTACCTTCTCTCTGTGAATGTCCCTGTAATCTTCCGGTATGATAATATCAAGAGATTTTCCTGTTACATCTTCTTTTTTATGACCAAACATTTTCTCTGCTGCAATATTAAATATATTTATCAATCCATGCTCGTCTATTGCAATAATTGCATCTTTGCTGGCATCTATAACAGTAAGAAAGCAATCTTCACATTTAAAAAAGGGGGTTCTCCGGAGGCCCTGTTCCGGATCCAGGTATTTTCTGTCTTTTTCAACAGAAGAATTTTCACTGTTCAATATTTTTTCTCTGTCAAATCTTTGCATAAAAATACCCTCCTCTTAAATTCTCTCTCATAATAAACTCCCATGACCTGGCCGTCACAACTATGAGAAGTTTAATAGCATAACGCATTACGCTTCTCAATATAAATATCCTGATTTTAATATAGCTTTTCTACTGGTTCTGTCAATAGCTTTTTATATTTTTTTAAGTGTCTTCCGTAAAAATACTATCTTCTCCGTCAAGCATCTTTAATTCGTCATATTTAAGCCTTTTTTTCATATCACTTATTCTTTTTACTATTTCTTTTCTGTCTTCTGCATCACAGAGTTTCAGGTAAATATACATTTCCTTTATAGCTTTGAAAAAATCACCTTTTTTCTGATAAAGTACGCCAAGGTTACGATGAGCTTCTGCAATGGAAGGATCCAGTTCTATAGCTTTATAATAGCTTTCCTGTGCATCGAAGAGTCTGTTTATATCATTATAGACAGCTCCGAGATTGGAATAGGCTATAGCATAATCTTCTTTCAAATTAATGGCTTCTTTGTAATGATTGAGAGCCTCATGAAAAATTTTCATTCTGTAGAAAATATTACCGAGATAAAGATGAAGATCAGGTTCGGATAAATTCTTATCAACAGCAATCTTTAGATATTCCAGGGATTTTTTGAATTTTTGAAGTTCATAATAGACAAGGCCCAGATTGAAATACACTTCTCCCCCGTCAAAACCTTCCTTTATGGCCGTCTCGAAATCTTTTATGGCATCATTATATTGCTTCATTTCTTTATGTATAATGCCGATTCTATAATGAGCTTCAAAGAAATCATTTTTTATATTTAAAATATTTAAATACTGTCCTATGGCACCTTCAAAATCACCTTTATCAAAAAATATCCCGGCGATTCCCGATAATGCCTGAATATTTGCAGGATCATATTTTAAGATTTTCTTATATTCATTTTCAGCAAGAACGGTAAGGCCTTTCTTTTCATAACTTATGGCTAAATTATAACGGCCATCGTTATAATTCTGATCCAGTCTGATAGCTTTTTGATACTGTCTTATAGCTTCATCAATATTGCCATGGTCAGATAAATATTTTCCAAGATTGAAATAACAGACAGGGGAACCGGGATTTAACGTAATTGCTTCTTCAAGGCTCTTTAATTCCCTGTCATAATCAACTGCCAGTGATATTCCCTCCGATGCAATTATGGCACCATCTCCTGTAATTTTAGTTTCATCATCCAGAAGGTCGAGAATTTCTTTCTTTTCTCCGGGAGAAAGGTCCTGTTCCTCACAGATGCGGGCAAGACTTGCCTTTGCCTGAGGTAGGTTCTTATTCAGTTCAACTGCTTTTTTAAAACTATCCTTTGAACTTACATAATCTCCTTTAATATAATAAATTGTACCAAGGTTTGAATAGGCTTCTGCATAATCAGGATCTATAGTTATAGCCTTTCGAAAGGATTCTATGGCTTTATTATACTGTCTTGTTTCTTCATAAAGTACTCCCAGATTGGAAAAAGCAATTGCATTGGAAGAGTCATAACGTAAAGCCTGCTGGATTTTTTTTATACCTTCAGTATACCGGGAGAGTTTACCGCAGGCATAGGCAAAATTGATATAGGCCTGAATGCAATCAGGTTTTATCTTTATGGCTTTTTCACATTCATCTTTCATTTCTTGATACATCTCTCTGACACCATATATATGAGCAATATTAATATGGGCTTCTGCCAGAGTCGGATCAATCTCAAGAGCATGGCGGAACTGTGAAATTGCCTCATCCATCTTTCCCTGTCTGCTGTAAAGAACACCCAGGTTACAGTAAGCACCTGACAGAGAAGGATTTAAATCTATAGCCCTGTCAAGATATTCACCTGCTTTATCATATTCTTTAGTCATAAGAAAAATATAGCCCAGATTGGCAAATATCTCTGATGAAGAGGGGTTAATGATAACAGCCTTCTCCAGTTCTTCTACAGCACGTTCGTAATGGCCTTCTTTTGCATAGAGAATGCCCAGACTGGCATGGCCGTTAAATAAATCTTCCTTTTCTTTAATTTTATTGCCGTTATCAGATTTTAATAAAGAAGGATCTTCATTTTTTGCCATAGAATTAAGTCTCCTGCAATTTTTCTATACATATATTCATGGGGATAAATACAACAATCATCTTCCGGATATTACCGATTGCTTAATTTTATATTCCATATCCTTTATTCTTTTTCTGATTTCCCTGCTGTCCTCCGGTTCACCGATACTCAAATATATTTCCATTTCATCTATAGCTTTAAGGTATTCTCCCCTTTTCTGATAAAGTACTCCGAGATTGCGATGGGCTTCCGCTATATTTCTGTCCAGTTGTAATGCCCTGTAATAATAATCTTCTGCTTTATCAAGCATATTCAAATCATTGTATACTGCACCGAGATTTGAATAGGCTATGGCATAATCGGATTTCAACTGAATGACCTCTTCATACTGCCACATGGCTTCATGTAATAATTTCTTTGTGTAATATATATTTCCGAGATATAAATGAGCATCAGGATAGGTCAAATTCCTGCTTATAGCAATTTTAAGATATTCCTCCGCTCTGTCATAGAGGTGTTCCTGTTCATAATAGATCATTGCAAGATTAAAATAAAGATCTGCAGAGGTAAATCCCATTTCAAGAGCTTTTTCAAAGGAACTTCTTGCGGATTTATATTTCTTTAATCCTATGTATGACATACCAAGTCCGTAATGGGCTTCCGGAATATCCTGTTTCATGGTAATCAGATTTGAATAATTTACAGAAGAACCATCAAAATCTCTTTTCATAAGGAGTAATTTACCCAGGTGTAAATATGCTTCAATATGTGAAGACTGATTTTTTATCACCTTTCTGTATTCTGTTTCTGCAAGGCAGTTAAGACCTTTTTTCTCATAGGCCTGTGCAAGATAAAAATGGCCGTCTATTCCGGAAGGATCAATACGAATAGCTCTCTGATAATGCCTTATACCTTCATCCATATTACCATGGTCAATATAATAAGATCCGAGTTCAATATAAGGGGCCGGTTCATTCGGAATAACGGTTATCTGAGCTTCCAGTCGTCTTTTTTTATCTTCCTCTTCTTTTTTATCCTGAAATGTTACAAATCCCTCCTGCTCATCATTATCTTCAGGTGAAAGGACAGCTGGCGACAGAGTCAGATCTTCATTACTGAATATTATTTTCTCAGGAGCAGCAGCCAGTAATTTAATTACTTCATGTTTTTCTTTTTCATTTACTTTCCGTTCTTTACAGAGCCGTGCAAGATTGGCTTTTGCCTGCACAAATTCAGGATTTAACTCTACAGCTTTTTTAAAGCTTTCTTTTGATTTCAGGAAATCTCCTTTCTTGTAATAAACTATACCCATATTGGAATAGGCTTCGGCATAATCAGGATCTATGGAAATAGCTTTATTAAATGAGTCTATTGCTTTATCGTACTGTTTGTTTTCACCGTAAAGAACACCAAGGTTTGAATGGGCAAAGGCACTCGAAGCATCAAAGAGGAGGGCTTTTTCCAGCCTTTTTATACCTTTCTCATAAGAACCTGTTTTACCGCATCCATAGGCATAATTTATATAGGCTTCCATACATTCAGGTTTTTTCCTTATTGCTTTTTCACATTCCTCTATCATTTCCTTGTACATCTGCCTGTTTCCGTATATATGGGCTATATTGATATGGGCATGGGCAAGAGAATTATCCATTGTAAGTGCTTTCTGAAAGTGTTTTATCGCTTCTTCCATCATGCCTTTCCTGTTATATAAAACACCGAGATTGCAGTAGGCCCCTGAGAGTCTGGGGTTTAACTCTATAGCTTTATTGAAATATTCCAGAGCCATATCATAATCTTTAATCATAAGGGAAACATAGCCAAGATTGGAATATACCTCTGCTGAAGACGGATCCAGGACAATAGCCTGTTCAAATTCTTCAACTGCCCTGTCATAACTGCCTTCTTTTGCATAAAGTACTCCCAGATTTGAATGAGCCTTCGCAAGATCTGCCGACTCCTTGCCCTTATGTTCCGATTTATGTCTTGTTTTCTGTTTTAATGAGACAGGATTAACCTGTTTCTTACCGACACAGAGCAGAGCAGTTCTCAGTTCATCGGCAGACTTATAACGATCTTCAATTGCAAATTCCAGAGATTTCATTACAATCTGTTCCGTAAGAACTGAAATAGAAGGATTTAATTTTCTGACAGGTTCAAATTCAAAAGGTACTACAGGGAACTTACCTGTCAGAAGATGATGCATTGTAGCACCGAGAGCATAAATATCACTCTGAGGCCTGGGTTTTCCCTCATATTGTTCCGGAGGAGAATAGCCTACAGTTCCGATAATGGTCTTGGCAGTAGTAGTGAGACCATGCTCGACGGGCCTTGCAATACCGAAGTCAACCAGTATAGCCATATTGTCATTACTCCTTATAACAATATTCGCCGGTTTTATATCCCTGTAAATAACTACAGGTTTATTGTTATGAAGATAATCAAGTACAGAACAGATTTGTACGGCCCATTCTATTACCTTACCTTCGGCAAGTCCGGGATGACCTTCTTTTTCAAGTATAGCTTCAAGATCTACTCCCTCTATGTAATCCATTATCATAAAATAATTATCAAAATCATAAAAATAATCACTTACTCTCGGCAGGTTAGGATGTGATAGATTTGCAAGTAAACCTGCCTCACGTTCAAACCTGGCAATAAGGACTTCATCACTTTCTTCATAAGATTCATCTATAAACAGTTCTTTAATAGCAACGGTTTTGCCTGTCATATCTTCGCCGATATAAACAGCGCCCATTCCCCCTGTTTTAATCAGCTTTATGACCTTATAAGAATTCTTTATAATTGTGCCTTTTGCCAGAGTACCATCAGATGAGTATCTGGACATAGATGCTCCGCAGGAATTACACTTTTCTTCATCAGAATTATTAGGATGTCCGCAATCAGGACAGGAAATAAGTTCCATAATACCTCTAAAATTATTTAAATCGTAACGCGTAACGCGTAACGCGTAACGCGTAACGGATCACGATTTATATAAGGTTAAACTCTAGAAATTATATTAACTGAAATTACATTAAAAGTCAATTGATTAGTGAATAGTGAGTAATGAAAAGTAAGTAAAATCAAAATTTTTCACTTTTCACTCTGATTCCGTATCATATGTCAGATAGGATTCTTACATGATGCCAGAACATTAACAATTCTATCTTCTCCGTCTTTTGCTGCCCCTTCGGACACATTATTACTTACTATAGAAAAAACGAGTGTTTGCCCGTAAGACGTTGTAACATAACCGGAAAGAGATGACACTCCGTTCAGAGTACCCGTCTTGGCCTTAAGATTTCCCTTTGCTATGGTTCCTGTGAGCCGTTTTTTCAGAGTACCGTCAACACCCGCTACAGAAAGACTGTCCATAAAACTTTTACGGTATTCCGATCTGTACATAAAGGTAAGAACATCTACAATTATACGGGCAGTCACGCGGTTTTCAGGCGAAAGTCCCGAACCGTCCACCATGGTAAGACCTTTTACATCTGTGCCAATATATCCAAGAAATCCCTTTACAATACTGCTTCCATTTTCTGATGTTCCATAGCCATTATAAATACCTCCAATAGTCTTGAGAAGCATTTCTGCAGAAAGATTATCGCTTTCTTTATTTATATAGGCGATTGCCTGAGGCAGGGGGGGGGATTTATGAGAACACAGCATAACAAGCTCATTTCTCTTATAACTTTCTTTTTTTAGATCTATAAGTCTTACATGTCCTTTTATTTTTATGCCTTTATTCTTTAAAATCTTTGCAAAAGCAGAGGCAGTATAAAGGGCAGGCTGATGAACATTTACATAGGTTTCCATAGTGGAATAACTGGCAGGTATAGAACCGGATACAGTGATTTTATTATTATTTTCGCCCGGATAAACAGAAATAGTTTCATCATTATGAGAGGTTACCGTATGGTTGATTATGCTGAATATGCCTGCAGGAGGGAATAAAGTTACAATGGCAGGAAGCCCGGAAGCTTTACCGGGAGAAATCCTGACGTCAACAACATTTTCATTCAGAGACAGAGGACTTATTTCTGCACTGTAAGATTCAAATTTGTATTCATCTTTCCAGCCTTTTCCTCTCAGATTTCTATCAAAAAAACTGTCGTCTGCTATTAAATCTCCTTCTATCCTTCTTATACCCTGTAAATAAAGCTTCTGTGCCATATCTTCGAAGATCTTTACGGGAGGTTTGTTGAAATAAACACAGTGTGTCGGGTCTCCGTTACTGTAGATAATTAAATCTCCTTCTACTTTACCGTTACCGGCATTTCCATAAATATTCGTATCGAAACGAAAGGTATCGGTCAATTTATAAAGGGCTGTGGCAGTAGTAAAAATTTTCATATTTGATGCCGGAGCAAGAGAGAGATTTTTATTATAATCATATATAACGTCACCTGTTTTCAGGGATTTTATATAAACAGAAACATTCCCGCCATAAAAATAAGAATCTGAAAGAATATAATCTATGTTAGATTGAATATATTCCTTTCCCCCTGCAAAAGAAGGATTTAATGACAGATAAAGCAGGATAAAAAGAATAAAGAAAACTTTTCTCATATATGCCTCCTGAAAAAGTGAATGGTGAGCAGTGAATGGTCTGCTCACTACTCACTACTCGCTATATTTTATATCACTTTTCCAATCAATGCAAGATATTATAATTATTTCCCGTTACAAAAAAAGGGTTTCTATGTTATATGTAGAAATTTCTTTTTTCTGATAAGAAATTTATATAATCAGGTTACTGACCTGAGCATACCGTCACCCGTTACGGTAGCAACTATATATTATTTATGCTCACCGCAAACAGAGTGTAATAATTCCTGTGTAACGCATCATACATCACGAATTGAGAGGCCATGAGATGAGTAAAACAAAAGAAAAAATAAAAAAAATAGGAATCCTTCACAGAGAAGAAGGACCCATGCCTGATAGACTCATCGAAGAAATAAATAAAAAAGAAATAGAAGGTATAACAGCAGAAAAGTGCAAAATTTCTGAAATACACCCTGCAGAAC
>JBEHWO010000216.1:0-11436 GCA_040217695.1 Vulcanimicrobiota bacterium
GATTTCCCCAGAATTTCTTTTTCATCATTATATCCCCACATGTTAAGAAAAGCTTTATTTACAAAGGTTACATTCGATTCTGAATCTACCAGAGCAATAGCACTGATTGAACTTGATATTGCCTGATCTTTAATCTTAAGAGATAATTCTATTTCCCTGACATCTTCTATTTCTTCCTGCAATTTTTTATTGGTTTTCTCCAGTTCTGCAATCTGTTGTTTCAGGTTTTCTATATTACTTTTATAAAGAGAATTTTTTTTAATCTGTTTATTCATTAATATATCTTCTTTATTATTATTTATTTTTCACTTTTTATAAAAAAATCATCGATATTATTTATTATAACATTTTTTTACTTATTTATCGATTATATAAAATTAATAAATTTTATTCCTGGAAGAATTTGACTGTACTTCCATGTAATACTATTTAGCTTTAAACATAGTAGTCTGCCTGGTGCTCCGGAGAAAAAAATATCACGACAGCACAGGTATATTTTATTGAATTATAATGCAAGGTAGCATGATGTAAGCTGTAACTGTTATCAACGTTCCAGTTTAGATTTTTTTCGGAGGAGCACCAGGCAGGCAGACGGTATGTATCTATTGTTCAAATTATTCGTTTCTATTAAAACAATCTGGTATAATTTTAAATTGCCACACTTTCGCCACATTTTTGCCACATAATTTACATTTGTGCCCCTGTGCTACACATTGAAAAATTTTCCATGAGTCTTTTACTTTTTTACAAATTATCTTTACCTAGTGTTTAAACAGTTTCACGGCTATATATTAAAAAAAAATATTTTCTGGTTCCTATTCTGCTTTATAAATATATCAGACTTATTGAGGTAAGTATAAATAATGCATATTTAACTCTCGTAACGCGTAACGGGAGAAAACAATTATTACATGCTAACGCTCAAGGTCAGTAATAGTTTATGAAAGAAGAATTGCATGAAAGAAAAATGTAACAAAATCAAAAAAATTGTAATGGTAGAACCAAAAGCTCCCGATATTCATATCTTCAGCTTCAAGCCTCTTCCCAGGCTCGGAACCATCATTCTCGGAACAATCATGAAAAAAAGAGGTTATGATGTAACTATCGTGGTGGAAGAAATTCATCCTCTGAAAGACGAGATCTTTGACGGTGTTGACCTTGCAGGTATTTCAACAACAACGTCAACAGCCACCAGTGCCTATTCTCTGGCTGATAAGTTAAGGGCTAGAGGTATAATAGTTGTAATGGGCGGACCTCATGTAACGTTTATGCCAGAAGAAGCCATAGTACATGCAGATTATGTTGTAATGGGTGAAGGAGAGGAGGTTTTTCCTTCTCTCGTAGAAAAACTGGATAGGCAGGAAAAGATATATCCTGCGCCGGGTCTGGCAGTCAGAGGAGAAGAAATTTCCTACAGTCACTATCCTCTGTTAGACGATCTTGATAAAATCCCCATACCGGATTTCTCTCTCGTAAAGGGCATGAAGCCCTGTTATAATACGAGCCGTAAAGAAACCATACCGGTACAGGCTTCCCGCGGCTGCCCCTTTGCCTGTAATTTCTGTTCCGTAACGGGCATGTTCGGAACAAAGTTCCGCCACAAGAGTATATCCAGGGTAATGGAAGAGGTTGAGAGATATAATACCAGAAAACATCATATATTCTTTTATGATGATAATCTTGCTGCAGATAAAGGGTGGTTGAAAAATCTATTAAATGAGTTCATAAAGAATAAAATGAAATTCCCCTGGTCTGCCCAGGTCCGGGTGGACATCTATAAAGATGAAGAATTGCTTGATCTTATGGTAGAAAGTCATTGCAAAAATCTGTCCATAGGTTTTGAATCCATAAATCCTGACACCCTGACAAATATTAACAAAAGACAGACGGAAGAGGAGATAAAAGAGGGAGTTTCTGTTTTTATGAAAAAGAAAATTTCAGTCCATGGCATGTTTGTTTTCGGATTTGATACTGATACAGTTGAATCTTTAGAAAAAACTGTTCTTTTTGCAAAAGATTCAGGTATAAATACAGTTCAGTTTCTCATACTTACCCCTCTGCCCGGCACAAAAAGTTATAACGACCTGAGAAGAGATGAAAGAATATTCTTTAATGACTGGTCTTATTATGATGGCCATCATGTCACATTCTGGCCCGAACATATGGATCCTCTTTTACTTCAAAAAATACAGATAAAGGGTCATGCAGATTTTTACAGTTTTAACAGACTTCTGAAAAAAGTTATAACAACACATTTCGGCGATGCCGCTATTTATGCATATGCAAAAAACATCAATCGTTTATGGCAGAGAAGTAATAAACTCTTTATGAAATCTCTGGATTTTATTTCTCAGTCAGGAAGGTCTTCTAGAGATAACCAGGTTTGCCAGACGATTTAAAAGGGGGTATCAATGTGCCGGATAACGAGCTTTATTCAATTTCTGTGCTGACTTTTCAGGATAGTAAAGAAGAAACAGGTAAGATAACGGTTCCTGTTGAAATCTCTGCAGACATTCTTTCAAAAAATCTGTTGCACTGTGTAAAGTCTTTAGGCAAAATAGTGGAGTCTTTTCCTGAAACTTATAAAAAGAATTATGCCCTTGAGGAAATTAAATTTTCTTTATCCGTGGATTCTGACGGAAGGATTTCTTTGATTGGTAATGTACCGTCCGATACAACATCCGGTATAACTGTTACTTTTAAAAAGAGAATTGTCGATTAGTTTTTTTTAAGTCGTGAATGGTATTTAAGGTTATAGTTCAGATCCGGTTAATTTTCCCAAATAACCATGACCTGTTCGGTCACAACGAAGTATGAGAATTTGTTCCTCCCGTCACGCGTTACGCGTTACGATTCTCATATAAACACTGAACTATAACTTTATTATCATACCTTACGCATAACAGGGGATGATACGGATTGAATGGCCTCTCCCAGAATTTTAAAGCTGAAAGGTTTCATCAGCAATTTTGTAACACCCATAGCGGAAAAATTTTCCTCGTTTATATAATCACTGTGGCCGGTACAGAGTATTACAGGAATGTCATCTCTTATGGCTTTTATCTTTTTTATCAGTTCTATACCGCTCATCCCGGGCATAGTCTGATCTGTAATAATAAGATCAAACTCACAGGGTCTGTCTGCAAATACCTTTAAAGCTTCTTCACTCGATACAGTGCCAAAGACATTACACCCGAATCTTTTCAGAAATTTTTCACCTATGGCAACAATTGTTTCTTCGTCATCCACAAAAAGTATTCTTATTCCTTTGCTTATATATAAAGGTTTTTCCTCTGTTTCATTCTTTATATATTCGTTATAATCGTTGAGGCAGGGGAAAAAAATATCAAAATTTGTCCCCTTTCCGGGTGTGCTGTATACTTTTATATCTCCGTTATGGCTTTTTACTATGCCATGGACGACAGAAAGGCCCATACCGCTTCCTTTCCCCGTTGATTTTGTTGTAAAAAATGGTTCAAATATATGTTCCATAACATTACTTTCCATACCATGGCCTGTATCGCTTACTGTAAGTTTTACCCAGTGGCCCGGTGATAGTCCTCTGTAGATAGACAGGTTTTTTTCATTAATATCTATGTCTGTGAGAGTAACATTTATAATACCCTTTCCCTCCGACATGGAATGAATTGCATTCGTACACAGATTTATTAAAATCTGATGAATAGATGTTGCATCTCCGGCTATTACACTGCTGTTTCCTTCAAAATTTTTACATATGCTGATTGTTGAAGGAATTAAAGGATTTATCAGCTCAAAGGCTTCTTTTATGGTATCAGATAGTTTTAACGGTTTTATTTCTTTTTTCCCTTTCTGACTGAAGAAAAGTATCTGTTTTACAATATCTTTTGCCCTGAAACAGGATTTCACTATCTGCATGAGATTTTCGTTCAGACGACTATCAGGGGGAAGTTCATCCATAGTCATTTCCGCATAACCTAATATGACTCCCAGTATATTGTTGAATTCATGGGCAATACCCCCTGAAAGGGTACCGAGAGACTTAAGTTTCTGTGCCATATTTAACTCTTCCTGGAGTTTCTTTTTTTCTTCTTCTTTTTCTTTTCTTTCAGTAATGTCTATCATGGCTGTTCTGTAAAGGGTTCTGTCTTCCTCCTGAAAGGGAACAGTCGTAAGCTCCAGATAAATTACTTCTCCGTTCTTCTTTTTCGCAGAGAGTAACACTTCTGATTTTATATTTTTATCAGGTTTTCTGCACCTGGAAAGATAGGATAGAAATTTCTTCGAATCCTCTGAAACTATATAGGTCAGAAAAGGCATGCCTGAAAGTTCTTCTTTATTCCTTCCCAGTAATTTTGCGCCTGTTATGTTTATTTCCTTAATCAGACCCTTTTCATCCATTGTTATATAGCCACAGGGAGCAAAATCATAGAGATCTGCATATCTGTTACGGGAATATTCAAGCTCCTCTCTTGCTTCTTTTAATTCCCTGTTCTGCATTTCCAGTTCTATTTGATGTACGTGAAGTTCATGCATTGTTTTCTTCAATTCATTCGCTGAAGTTTCTTTATTTTTTATATCCTCCATTTCCATGAGTGATTTTATTAATTCCTCTCTCGTCATGTTTTCATATGTTTCCATATATTTCGCCTCCCTTAGAGTTTGTCGGGAAATAACCTTATCATATTTACAGTCTATATCGTGACGCGTAACGCGTAATGCGTGACGCGAGGATAATAACCGTTCTAACAATTTGCCAGGGCTATTTTTTACAGTCCATTCTCATGATAAACCGGTAAACTTCACTCCTTCCTTATTCTATGATTTCTGTCGCCTGCATCAGGATAAACCTGGATGATTTATCTTTATTCCTGATACATCTGCCGTTCAGAGAAAATTTCTTTTTCCCCCTGAGAGGAACATCCTGTTCTACAATAAAATTTTCAAAATGTGTCTGTCCGGGCAGTAATTCTTCAAGTAATTTGACCAGAGCATCATTGTTCCATATGCTGTTCAGATTATAAATATATTTCTCTTCCGTGTCAGAGGGGGTAATGTTAAATGTCTCGTAGAAGGATCTGTTGGCCGATTTTATTTTCAGATCAGCCGTGAGAATTATAAGAGGTTCCTTTATACTTTCCACTATGGCTTCTGCATATTCCTGGGCTTCTTTTATAAGGTCGCTGCTCTTTTTGAGTGTATCAATATCCATCATGGATATGATTACTCCGTCTATTTTATTGTCCAGCGTTTTATATGGCCTTATTCTAAGGTAATACCACCGGCCTTCTCTGTCCTGAACCTCCATTTCCTCTGAAGTCAGGCTGTCAATTACATTGAGAATTCTTTTTTCTATATCCGGAATCAGAATATTAAGATTGAGATCTGCTAAAGGCCTTCCCGTGTCTGACGGGATCAAAGGCCATATTTTTTCCGCTAAAGGGGTAAATCTTCTTATACGAAGATCGGAAGAGAGTATAATAACAGGTATATTGACACTGCTCAACAGATTTGTAAGATCGTTGTTTAACTGCGTTAATTCCATATTTCTGTGCTGAAGTTCTTCATTTACAGTGGTAAGTTCTTCATTAGTGGACTGAAGTTCTTCTTTTGCTGTTTCCATTTCCTCATTAGTGGACTGAAGTTCTTCATTGCTCGACTGAATCTCTTCAATGGCAGAACGGAGTTCTTCATTTGTGGCTTCCCTTTCTTCTATTATTGACTGGAGATATTCCCTCGTGGCTTTCAATTCTTCCTGTAATTTTATTATTTTTCTGTCTTTTTCTTTTGTCTCCTCTTCACCTGGCTCTTCTGTTTTTTTACCTGTTTTTTGTTCTTCCGGTCTGATTAATTCTTTCTCATAAAATAGTATCAAAAAATAATACTCTTTTGCTGTCGCAGTTTTTTTCAGAGGTATTATTTTAATATCCACGGTTCTTTTTGTTCCGTTGTATTTAAGACTGAGTCCTGTTTTTGTAATAGCGGAATTCTCCTGTTTTGATTTATGTATGCCTATTCTCAGTTCTACAAGGAGATCTTCATGGGCCATTTTCATAAGATTTAAACTGGCAGGGCCTGATGCAGGTTTTAAATAGGGGCTCACATTTCTTCGAAATTCAATTATATCCATATTTTCATCTACGAGAATTCCGGGAGGGGCATAAGTGGAAAGAACTACACGATCCGCTTCTTTAAGAATATTAAAATCTTTATGATTTTCATCGCTTTTTTCCTGCATATCAGGTTGTTTTAAATTGTATTTTTCAACAGGAAAATCATAGCTCAGCAATCTTCTGGACATAATAGATTTTTTTGAATAGATTTTATATCTTTTATCTTCCAGGCTGAACAGATCTGCATATGTTCCAATAGTTTCAGACGTGCCGAGCATGAGAAATCCCTTTGTATTGAGAGCATAGTGAAAAGCAGGTATGATTTTTTTCTGCAATACAGGTCCCAGATAGATCATTACATTACGGCAGCTTATAAGATCTATATTTGAAAAAGGAGGATCCTTTATGAGATCATGTCTTGCAAAAATACATGAATTACGAACAGTCTTATTTATCTGATAACCATGTTCTGTTTTCACAAAGAATTTTCTGAGTTTATCAGGCGGAATATCCGATACGGCAGTTTCGGGATAAAATCCTGTGCGGGCTTTCTCTATAGCCATTTCATTTATGTCTGTAGCAAAAATACTTGCGGAAATACCGGAATTAATATCCTGAAGATACTCAATCATATAGATCGCAATAGAGTAGGCCTCTTCGCCGGTAGAACAGCCAGGCACCCATATGCGGACAGGCATATCGGAATCTCTTTCCCATGACAGTATTTCAGGGAAGATTTTTTTTCTGAGTGTTTCAAATGTTTCAGGTTCACGAAAAAAGCCTGTCACATTTATAAGAAAATCCTGATAAAGAAAATCCAGTTCAGACGGAGTCTCTTTGAGATAGCGAATATAGTCGTTTATATGTTTAATCCTGCATAATATCATCCGTCTGGCCAGACGCCTTCTGATTGTACTGGGCTTGTAATAAGTAAAATCTACTTCTCTGTATTGTTTCAGAAGCCTGAAAATCTCTGTCATGTCTTTTTCATCTTCCTTTATGAACTTATGAGTTTTAACTTTATCTTCCCCTGTTATATAAGGATATGAATCAATCTGTGCAATTTCTCCTGCTATATCTTCAGGGGAGAGGATGAAATCTACAACCCCTGCAGATATGGCACTTCGCGGCATTCCGTCGAACTTTGCCGTTTTTTCATCCTGTGCAAAGGTAAGGCCTCCTTCCGATTTTATATTCCTCAGGCCAATTGTTCCGTCTGTAGCAGTTCCTGAAAGTATTATACCTATGGCCCTGTTTTTCTGGTCTGAAGCAAGGGAAGTGAAAAACGTATCGACAGGCATATATTTACCTGATGTTTTCTTTCTCGGACATATATAGAGCAGGCCTTTTGAAACAGTCATTTCACAGCTGGGCGGAATAACATAGACATGATTGGCCATGATCTTCATTTTGTTTTTTACTTCAGAAACATTCATAGTGGTTTCCTGCCGGAGCAGTTCTGTGAGCATACTTTCATGGTTCGGATCGAGATGTTGCACCAGTATAAATGCCATGCCGGTATTTGCGGGGAGGTTTTTGAGCAGTTCGGAGAATGCTTCGAGTCCGCCTGCAGAGGCTCCTATGCCGACGATATAAAGAGGAGATTCGCTGATTTTCTTATCTTCTGCTGATTTATTAACTTTTTTTGACAGTGGTTTCTTTTTCATAATATCCTCACATACTCTTTCATGGTAGATCTTTGCTGTTTATAATCATTATAGCATATTTGCAAAATTTTATAATAAGGTAAAGCTTGCCTGAAAAGCAAAAAATGACAGATGTGGATTGATTTATTTATGTATTATATCATTTATTAAAGTTTTTTTTAAACTTATAAAAGTTTTAGAAAGAGCCTTGAATTTACTATGCTTTATTTTTATGACTGAAATCAGTAACATAAATGTTGTTATGAAAAAGTGTAAAACTATAGTTATTTTTATCTGAATAATTTAAAAGTATAGGAATTTTCATTTTTAATGGTGTAAAATAAAGCTTTAGATAAAAATTAAATAAGGGCAGTTTATCTAAATAATTTAAGAAGGTTTTTTGAATTTTTCTGTAGAATATTTTTTATGAAATAGTTTATATTCACCTCTTAATGCGATACACGAATATAAACCTTTACGCGTTACGCGTTACGTTAAAAAAGGAGGTTATTTTCATGAAAGTTCTTGCCATTAACGGTTCTCCCAGGGGAGAAAAAAGCAGTACAGCTCATATCTTAAATCCGCTTCTTGAAGGTATGAGACGGGCCGGTGCTACCACTGAAATTGTCCATCTGAGTAAACTGAAAGTCAATCATTGCGTGGGATGTTACATGTGCTGGATGAAAACACCCGGTAAATGTATACAGAAAGATGACATGGAAATTTTACTTGAGAAGTTTATCAATTCAGATGCAGTCGTCCTGGGCACACCACTCTATCATTTTACTATGTCAGGCCTGCTTAAAAATTTCATAGAAAGGACTCTTCCCGTATGTGAACCATGGCTTATAGAAAATCCTAATATACCCGGTGCTACGACCCATCCTGAACGTTATAAAAAACCATCTGCCATGGCTCTTGTGTCACCATGTGGTTTTCCTGAATTCAATCATTTCGATGCCCTTTCTACATGGTTTAAACATTATGTAAAAGAAGTGGGCAGAAAAAATCTCGGTGAAATTTATAGACCTTCTGCGGAAGCACTGAGCAGAGAAGAGATGCAGGATTACTTTAAAACTTATTATGACAGTGTCCGTACTGCAGGAGAAGAAATGATAAAACTCGGCTCTGTTTCGGAAGATGTGGAGGAACAGCTTAAATGGAATTTATTCCCCGGTGATTCGGAATCTTTTAGAAAAAGGGCAAATGAACACTGGACTGCAATGATAGAAAAATATAAGAAACAGGACGAGTGATTGGAGGTTTCCCTGTGAAAATACTTGCCATTAATTCCAGTTACAGAGGCGAGAAAGGTTATACAGCTTTTCTTATAGATAAGGTTTTTACCGGTGCAGAATCTGCCGGCGCGGACTGTGAGGCAATTACACTGTCAAAATTGAAGATAAACAGATGTATTGCCTGTGACATATGTCAGACAGAAGAGCATTTTCTTAAATGTATTTATGAAGATAAAGATGATGTAAAAGAAATTTTTAATAAAATGACAGAAGCGGATATAATAATCTATGGCACTCCTGTATATATATTCAGTATGTCAGGACTGTTAAAGATTTTTCTGGACAGATTTTATTCTACATCCCATGTATATGATCTGAAGATTTCGAAAAGCGGTATGTTTTTCCACCATGTAACAGAGGAAATAGCAGGGAAACCTTTTGTTCCTCTTATTTGCTGTGATAATGTTGAAAACGAGACACCTGAGAATATTATCAGATATTTTAAGACTTTTTCTAAATTTATGGATGCACCTCAGGTGGGACTCCTTCTCAGGCAGGCAGGAGCACTTGTGGGACATGGCAGGGACCGGGAAAGAGAAAAGAAATTTCCTGAAATACTGGATGCATATAAAGCTTTTGAACAGGCAGGAGCGGAACTGGCAAATCTCGGTTATATAAAGAAATCCACCCTGAAGAAAGCAAATAAGAAGATTGTCCCATCTCTTCCGCCTGTAAGATTTATTAAGAAATATGCCATTGAATATGCCAGGAAAGAGATGGACAGGCAGATATGAACAGTGTGTAAACGCTCATGCCTGACTACTTGAGTATAAGCCCCTGTCCGGGAGCATACCGGGGAAATCCTGCCTGTAAGTAATGTCTATGGCTTCCCATGCACCAGATAGTGAAATTTTTATGATCCCCTGAAACAATATATCCATAGGACGGAGCTTCTGTTTTCGAAGGAAAAATACTTTTCTTTCTGTTCGGACATTCAGGTATATGTTTTATATACGATATACCTGTATCTGTTTTGGCCAGAATTTTTTCAAGGCTGTCAGGATAGAGTTCTTTATTGTCTGTATGATACATTTCCAGCGCTGTGGCAATATTTTTTATATTTGACTCACAGGCAGCCAGTTTCCCTGTTTCCCTTGCATTCCTGAACCCCGGATATATGATGAGTATGATGAAAAGCAGGAAACCTGCCAGTATTACATTACATCCGATTGCTTCATTTACAGGTTCATATGAAATATTTATGTTTTTTCTTGATGCTATTGCTCCTGCTATGGAAAAACACAGTCCTGCCACAGGACATGTCCATATTGCAATGATAGCAATACCTGATAGAATATTAATAATAAATTCGAACCGACCTGTAGCAGAGTTGATGAAGACGGAACAGAATATCATAATTAACCAGCTGAGCAAAGGCACCATTACTGTGGCCCATGCAAGTCTTTTCCCTGTAATGGCCAGCGTGTTCGGAATCAACTTCCATTTCTTTTCATCTTCATATGAAGAAGATGTACCTGAATATTTCATAAGGGCTTCGCTGAATTCTCTTATACTTATGTATCTTTTAAGTGGTTCAAGCTGAATTGCTCTTCTTATTATCCCTTCAAGTATTGCAGATATATTATTATTGAGTGATTTCATTGGAGGGAATGTAAAAGGTTTTAATGAAGGATCATATTTTGTGAGCATCTGAAATAATATTACACCGAGACCGAATATATCGCTCTGCGGTGTGGATTGCCCTCTTCCTTTATATTGTTCAGGCGCTGCATAGCCTGGAGATCCATAATTAAACGTATCCGTATTTTTATCGGGATTATAATACCGGGCTATGCCGAAATCTACAAGTTTTGGTTTCCCTTCAGGTGTTATGATAATATTTGAAGGTTTCAAATCTCTGTAGACAACAGGCTGATGAAAGGAATTGTGAAGGTAATCCAGTATGGATGCGATTTCAACTGTCCATTTTATGGCATAATCTTCTTCTATCGGCCCTTCCGAAGTATTTATAATTTCTTCCAGTGTTTTCCCTTCAATATAATCCATGGCAATATAATCTTTCCCGTCGTGGCTGAATACTCCGTACATTCCGGGAATTCCCTCATGGTCGAATTTCGCCATGAATTCGGCTTCCCTGAAAAATATTTCCTTTGCTGCTGAAGGTTCAATCCCTGCCTGAGGTGTGAAAAAAAGCTCTTTTACTACAAATTTTTTATCATCTTTTATCCTTTCTACAAGATATACATTGCCCATAGCGCCTTTGCCCAGTATGGTAACTACTCTGTAAATATTATTGAGAATTGTTCCTCTTTCCAGAATCATAATTAATCACCTCTGAAATTATTATAACATGGATTTTATGTGAAGGGGTCATTTATGGCGTGATGCGTGATGCGTGATGCGTTATTACTGACCTGAGTATAAGCATGTAATAAAGGT
>JBEHWO010000217.1:0-11348 GCA_040217695.1 Vulcanimicrobiota bacterium
AGCAAAACGATATGACACTACAGAAAGTAACTTGCATCGTTGGATGAAAAAACATAAATTACACCGAGGTAAATAAAGGGGAAGTTATATACTTAAAAATCCTACCGGCCTTTTCGAGGGGTTGGGCAAAAATACCCAATTACAGGTAATTATTGCTGGTATAAAGGCAATTCAATCGACAAAGTTCATCCAGTAGGTCAGAAGTTACCAAATACCTGGGGATTATATGATATGATTGGTAATGTAGCAGAGTGGTGCAGTGATTATTATGATTTTCATCCATATCTTCGAAGTATATGCGGTGGAAGTTGTTTTGATAGTCCATGGTTTTTTCGGTCAGTCATCTTACATTCGGCAAAATTCGATTGGCGCTATGATTATATAGGCTTCCGTGTTGCTATGACTCCTTAATACCTGAGTTGTGGCTTTTTTATATCTTTTGAAATTTAGTGGATACAACACTAATTTTTACTTTTTCTCTGGAAATCCATATAAAAAATTGACTTCTTTTTTTATTTTCTGCTATAATAAGACAAACTAATAATACATTAGTTCTTCATAGGAGATGATAAAATGGAAAATGAAAAAATCGAGATCAAGGAATGGCAACGGTTTCAGGATTATTACAGTCTTAGTATAAGTCCAAAGACATTAAAAGAATATTCAGCTATTATTAAATTAATCGAAGAGGGGAAACTGGAGATAAAATCTAAGAGCAGATATCTTCAGGCTCTGGCTGCCATAAAAAAGGCAAAAAGTGCCGGCATAGAAATAGATTATAAGCCGGAATGGCATAAAAGGGAGAAAAGAAGAGTGAAAACCGTACAGGATAAACTTATCACCAGAGAGCAGTTAAGGCAGATCCTTCAGAGTGTGCCGGGGACAGCTAAAGGCAAAGAATTAAAATTTGCCATTGAACTGAGTTTTTATTCCGGCTTAAGGCTGTCGGAGATTTTGAATCTCAAAAAGTCGGACATAAAATGCAATGAGAGTATAAAATTATCGGTAAAAGGAAAGGGCACGGGAAGGATTGCTTTTTTGCCTCTTAATTTTAAAGATAAGATTGCAGGTTTTGAAGGTTTTACTATTACCATTCCCTATGTGGAGCAGGCTTTTACAAGGATTGTGAAGAAGCTGAAGATAATGACCACTTTTCACGGGTTAAGGCATAGTTTTGCAACTCACATGCTGGAAAGAGGAGTGCCTATTACGAAAGTTCAAAAGCTTCTGGGGCATGCAGATATCACCACTACTGCAATATACCTTCACTGCACGGAAGAGGTGGATGAAAATATGAGGGCCCTGGGATATTAATCTATGTAATATTAAAGTAAACAATATTCTCCTAAATAAATTTTACCAGTATCTCAGATAATCCAAGTTCTTTTGCGGCTACATAACGTTTGTATCCATCTACAAGAGTTAAATTTTTCTTTTTCACCACCACAGGTTTATCAAATTTATTATTCTTATTATAAAAATCTATGGCTTCATTAACTTTTTCTCTTCTGGGCGGAGTGTTTAAAAATTGTTCGGATATTATGATTTTACTTAAAGGAAAATTTTCTGGAATTTGATTTATTTCGATTTTGACTGTTGTTTCTTTCTTTTTTATGATTTCTTCTTTTACAGGTTCTTTAACTTCTTTTTCTTCTATCTTTATGCTTTTTACAGGAGGTGCTTCTTCAGGCAATTCTTTGGCTTTTTCTTGTTTTGAATTTTCTATAGGATCTATTTTTACTTCTTCAGCAGAGGATGTAACTGAAGTAACTTCTTCAGGTTTTTCTTCGGCTTTCTTTTCTATCTTCTCAACTTTAAAGCAAGTAACTCCTATACGGCCTGTACATTTATTTAAAGGTAAATCCAGAACAGGTTCTCCCTGGACAAGGAGTTTGTGCTCTTTTATATCACCTTCCAGGAGCCCTGCTTTTCTCAATTGTTTTTGATTACAAAAAACAGTATATTTAATTGCATTTTTGCTTGAAGGCAGTCCTTTTGGAGGGCTATCAGAACCACCGGTTTCTAAATCAAAAGCCAATATACTATCAAATTTTTTTAAATCACTGCACGGATTCCCTGTTAAAGTTATTTTATGAGACAATATAATCTTCCTTTCAAGTGAATAAATTTTGTAATTGTTTTCTATTTTTGGTTATAAAATTCCTTCGTAAAGCAAATTTACAGACAAATTTAATAAGCATATTTAAAAATCACTGTAATTTTCTAAAAAGAATCCTAAAACAACATAGCTATTCTTGCAAGAAAAAAGCCATTGCAAATATACTTCAGATATTCAAATTACTATTTTCTCATATAAAAGTAATAATATAATTCTGAGTTTATCTTCTCCTCTCTTTAAAATGGTGAGTCTATTATTTCTTCCTCTTCATCTTCTTTTGAATAATAATTCTGTAAATCACCGATAGCAGGAACAAATTTCTGACACATATGCTCCTGGTGGGCTAAATGTTTCTTTCCAGTCACATTGCAGACAGCACCGGCTTTGCCGGAGAAATATTTGCAGTCTATACAGGACACTAATTCACAATTAGGCATGAGCAAAAACTCTTTAATTATCTGGCCATTACGTAAAGATTCATTATTGTTATGAGAAGAATTCATTTCCTCCATAACCAGCATCTGACAAATTACTTCTTCTAAACCCGGCGGAACAAGTCTCCGTTTTCCAGTTATATTATTACCATCACCTAAAAAAGCCGGAAAACTGGAAAAGTCATTATTTTCGCCAGTTTTAGCACTTTTCTTTTTTGGTAAACAGGAAAACTGAGTATTCAAGCCAATTTCTTTATTTACAACAGAATTAACTTCATTAAAGTTAATAACTGAAATAGTTTCTTCAGAAACACTTGTATTTACTGTGTTTTCCAGTTTTCCACAGATAAAATTATCAGCAGCAGTTGTTATATCTGAGTTTTCCGGTTTTCCAGAAGGTGTTTTCTCAGACATTGTTGATTTTATTGAGTTTTCCAGTTTTCCAGAGTTTTTTATATCCTTAAGACATATATATAATATATTATTATTATTTATTTCTTCTTTTAAGGAATATATACATGCGTTTTTTGTTCCACGTTCAAAGTTCCAGAGGATGCTTGTGTATTTTTTCAGGAGTATAAAGGCATCTTCTGTCCTCATTGATAGATCGTATTTTGCATAGTCACATATTGTTCTCTGGTTTAAGTAACCGTGTTCTGTAAGAAGATCTCTTACATAGGAAACGAAATCGAAGTCTTCAGGATTTACTCCTGCTTCCTGGACTATCAGCTGGAGGATATCATAATCCAGTAAGGCGGTAAAGGTTTCTTTACTACCTATTCTGTCTTTCCCCTTATCTGCTTCACAGGAAAATTCCAGGAATATTCTCTTTTTCTCTTTATCGTTACTGGCCGTCATCTGGTAAACTACATCCGAGTAATCTACAAAGGAAGTATTGTTTTTTATCTGTTTCATTTTATTCACATGATGAAGCAATACAACTGTATTATCAAGACTTCGGAAATACTTCATCTTATCCATAAATGCAATGGAGTCTTTATCTTCATTGGGGTTTTTTCCCAGCATAAAGTTCCTTATGGAGTCTACTATAATAAGAGAATGGCCATGTTTTTTAGTCTTTAATTCTTCTTCTAAAGTAGCCAGTAATTCATTATCTACTTTAAATGAAGGAATATAAATAAAATTGCTGTAATGAGCTTTTATTTCTGCAATATACCTGCTTTTTAAAGCTCTTTTACTGTTGTCGTTATCCAGATAGATTATAGTGTCTACTTTCTTTTCTTTTAAAAGGTAGATTGATTTTAATAGCCAGTAAAAGCTTTTTCCTGCTCCTGATGCGGAATAATATAGGTTAATTGTATATGGTGCAAGAATATCTTTAATTAACCACTCTTCAGGGATATTTAGATCTCCAGGCTTTAAGTCATAGTCGAGAAGGGTTTTCTTTTTTTCCTTCTGTTCTACTGGTGTTGCTGCCGGAGAATATACTGGAGTATTGTTTGCCAGTTCCAGGAGCTCCTCTTTTGTATGTCCACTGTTAATCCAGTCTGTTACGTCTTCCTTTTCTTTTAATCCGGGAAGTTCCACTATCTTTACCTCTTCTGCTATCCCGTGAAGAGATTTTGCCTTTTGTACTGCATATTCCTTGCCAGGTTGATCGTTGTCCGGTAATATGATTACTTTTTTTGCACCTTTATAGTAATCTTTAAATTTTTCCTGCCAGGACTTTGCACTGCCTGAAGTTACTGCAGTTAATCTCAGGTTTGAGAGTGTATCAACGTCTTTTTCTCCTTCTACGTCAAATATATACTCTTCTCCTGTTTTGATTGCCTGGAGTAATTCTGGAAGTTTATAAAGCTGTGGTCTTTTGCCGTTCAGATTTTTTATCCATCGGTCACAGCCGGCATAGTGATAGTAACAGCCTTTTACTTCTTCCCCTGTGTTTTTATCGAGATACCGGATCTTTAAAATCTCATACTCATTCTTATCATTATTATAGAAGTAATGAGATGTTGAGTTTTTTATTATCCAATCTAGGGAACATGTCTTTTTGTCCCCTCCTGATGGAGAGTATGAAGAAGAAGTTTCTTTGTTCCAGTTTTTCTTGAACAAATCTTTTTCTTCAAGTTCTACTGATTTTAAAATTTCAGGTGTCGCAGTTTCCCCGCAGACATGGCAGAAGAGTAATATTCTATCCTCCTTTTCTGTAATTGTTAGAGACTGATTTTTGTCTCCATGTTTGTGTACCGGCAGTGGGCAGGAACATTGATAACTGCCGTTACTTAGCCTTTTTGCGTTACTGAATTTGTTGATTATTAAATCAAAATTCATAACCATTTACTTTCTCCTTTCTTTATTTTAAATGTATAGGAATTTTCATTTTTTACGTCGTAAAATAGAGCTTTAAGTCAAGTTCGCCCGAAGGGCGTTACGTTCATTGCTGCTGCATTAAACCATGTGAGATGATATCCGCAGGACTGGCATTTGCCAGCAGGGATGCCTTCTTTCATGAGAAAGGATGGTTTTTTTTTCGGATGTGCCGGGTTTGGGCAGCAGGCAATATAACCGCCGGAGTTGGATTTAAAATTGTTTAAGGGGGGTAATCCATCAGATCCCCATATTTTCTCATGATTTAGATTATTGTATATTTTTTCTAATAAATTCATAGCTAACATTTCTCCTTTTTCTTATATGTGTTTGAAGGATTTTGTTATAATGTGTATAATTTATATAAATAGAATAGTTAACTACCCCCTACATTTTGAAGTTAGGAGGTGGGTGATGGTAGTTAAATTAAGCGATTGTCTATTTCGGATGAATTTTTTTCTTGAAACTGAGTCTGCAAACTCAGTTTCTTTCATTTAGCCAATCGTTTAAAATTTACTCTGTATTCCTTACCCCATAAAAAAACCAAAACCCACAGATTGATTCTATTTTTAGTTGTTACAATCCTCTTTATGTCGATTTATTTTTGAAATAACTTTTACCAGAATTTCCACCATGGCCTTTTTGCCAGTTCTAATTCTTTCTTCCAGGCTTCAGATATCTCTATCTGTTTTTTTTCTGCCTGTTTTAATACTTGTTCCAGTTCTGCCCGGTGAAGTTCTTCCAGGTCTTTCAGTGCTCTTTCCTTTTCTCTTATAGTTGCTTCCTGTTCTTTTAATGCTGACTGAAAATTATCTTTTTCTTTAGCCAGTTCTTTTATATTATTTGCATTATCAAGTAAGACCTGATTTAAACCTTCTGCCTTTCGGATCTGCTCCTCTTTCTCCTTTTGGATGGTTTCTGCCTTGGATAACAGATCTTCTTTTTCTTTCTCCAGGATCTCCACCTGTGAGATTTTATACTGTAAATCATTAGTTTCTTTTTCCTTCTCCTCCTGCATTATGAGAAGTTTATTATTAAGATCCTGATTTTCAATTTGTATTTTTTTTATCTGTTCTTTATCAGGTAAAAATTTTATCTTTTCCTGCAGCTCCTGATTTTCCCTATATAATACCTCTAATCTTTCCCGTAAAAACTGATTTTCAGTTTCCATTTTACCTATTTTATAGCTATCTTCCCGTAACTGTAATAAAAACTCAGGTGTTATTGTATTGTATTTTATACTTTCATTTTCCGCTTTGTATTCATTTTCTATTTTATTTTCAGGTGAAGATGATAATAAAAAACCTTCAATATCTTCTTTTTTTATACATTTTACTATTTTATTATTTATTTGCTTGTGTAAAACAGGTATTTTATTTTGCTTTATCTTTTTGTATAAGGTGTTAATATTGATGTTGTAAATCCTTACTATTTCTTTAATTGTATATGTTGTATTCATTTTATAGCTTTGTTCCTTTAGGTATTTTATAGTTTGTATAAATAATAAAACTCATATTAATAACAAGAGCTATTTATATGAGTTTGTATAGTATTTTCTATTTTGTATTAAAAAATTCCTGCAGGTTTATAAATAATCTCTTGTTCATCAGGATTTGAAGGGGTAAAAAAATGTAAATGATCGTATAGAGAATCTGTAGTGATTCTCTACTTGCAGTGAGAATTACTTGATGTGCCATTCCTTTAAAAAAGGTAATTTTTTTCTTTGTTCATAAGTCTCCTCATAAATTTTCTTTTGAGAATCAGTAGAATAATAAATTGAGAAAATTCGCATTCGCAGTCTTTGATTTTTCTGCCTGTTTTTGAAGGTTTTTTTCTAAAGCTGGTTGAATAAAATAATAATTCTATATTTCTTCAAGGGAGGTTATCGTTATGACTATAGGAGATCCAGACTGGATAATAAAATTGGGCCCCATTACCAGAACCAATCATGCTGGCACAAAGAAACAGGCTGAAGATGGTGCAGCTCTTCAGGTTAAAGATGATGTCAAAGTGATTATGGATACTGCAAAACCTCTTATCCCACTTCTTTCTAAAGGTGTTATCTTTCCAGGCGGTAATGAACCTGTTGTGAAAGAAGAAGTCCCTGTTCCTGAAGTGGTAAGTTATCAGCTTCCGGATGGCAAATGGTTCACTATTGCTACTTCAAAGGCGTTCGGTGTTAAGCTGGTAGAGCCTAAGTTGATAGAGGAATAAAATTTTCTGTTAGTTCAAAGGAATAAAACAGTATGGAAGAGAGTAAATTAAGTATATTAAGTTGTTTTATTAAAAAGAGAATTAGGGATAAGAGATGGAACATAAAGAAGTTTGCTGAAAAGGCAGGCTTGAGTGCTAGTTATGCTTATGAGCTTGTAGTTGAGACGAGGGAAAAAATTCCTACTGATGAGACTTTAAATAAAATTGCTGATGTTCTTAGGTTATCGGCAAAGTATAGGGAGTATATTTTTGATATTGCCAGGCGTGAGAGGGAGAGTGGTGAGATAATTTATGAGGAGCCTGTGCCAGAGCCAGATTCTAGTCCTGCCTCTGAATTTCTACCGGATGAGTCAGGGCAGATGAGTGTGTTGAGTGGATTTATAAAGCATAAGATAAAAGTTCAATGGGGTTGTATAAAGGACTTTGCAAGAAAAGCTAATTTAAATAACACATATATTTATGATATTTTATCTGTTAAGCGGGATTTTACTCTTACAGATAAGACACTGCTTAAGTTTCTCAATGTATTAAGGTTGAGTGATGAAGAGAAAAATTTTGTTTTTAGTATAGCGAAGAAAGAGAGGGAGATAGGTAATCTAATTTATACAGGTGATATTTCGAGTGAACTTATACCTCATTCTTCATTACCTCCATTGCTGGAAGACAGTCAAGAAAGTTTTGCATCAGAAGACAGTCCAGAAAATCTTGCACAGATGATATCAAAAGAATTTCGTTTATCAAGATTTAAAGGAGAAGAAATTATTAAAAAAATTAGAGATATAATAACCAGTGACATATCCTTTGCAAAGGACCTGGGTTTAGAAGAAATGTTGTTGAAATTTCTTAGAAAAAAAGCATCCTTTAAAATTGAATCTTCAGAAATTTGTCCTATAGATGATATTATAATACATGAGCAATACCTGAACATACGACCAAAAAGAGAGCAAATTCAAGAAATAATAGAATACTATAAAAAATATGGAAAGTTGGATAAACCCCTAAAAGTTCAAAGGACTATGATCCTTATTGATGGTTATAAACGTTATATAGCTGCAAAAGAACTTGGTTTGAGTGAAGTAGAAGCGAACTTTGTTAGTAAACCTTATAAAGAAGTTAGTCAACCATTACCATTACAATTAAACCAACAGGAAAAGAAAAAAATAATAGTTCCAAAAAGGAAACCTGGAAAAGGTATTTTAGCAGAAAATTTGAGAGGCAAAATAAAACGAGTTTCATATGGGCAAGGTTTTGGTTTTATCAATGGAGAAGACGAAGAAGTATATTTTTTCCATTATACAAGCTTAAAAGGAGTAGCCATAGACAGATTAGAAGTTGAATATCGTGTAATTTTTGATGTTAAGAATAGTCCCAAAGGACCTGTAGCCATAAATATAAGAGAAGATGTATAGCTTCGTATAAGAGGAAGAATCCTGGATGGAAATCGCCGGTGAAAATATGGATACAGGATATGTATGAGAAACGTAAAGAGAAAGCTTTAAGAAAGGGTGTCAGGAAGATGTCTGCTGTAGTACAGAAACCGGTTATTGAGAGTGTATCTGAAGAAGTAAAATTTTCATTGAGTGAAATTGTAGTTTCAGAAGCTCTTTTAAATACCCGGCCAAAAGAAGCAAAGATACAGAAGGTAAAGGATTATTATAAGGAGCATGGGAAGTTTGAAAAGCCTTTTGTTGTGAATAAGAAGAATTTACATCTTCTGGAGACTTATGGGCAGTATATAGCTGCAAAGGAACTGGGTCTGGAAGAAGTGCTGGTAAGGTTTAAGTTATAGGTGTAGTAAAATTCATTAATAGGACAGGTGTCCTGACAGAGCAGATCAGTAGTAATACGGTTAGTTACACGGTTATTACTCCAGTTACACGGTGTAGTAACACAGTATCACGGTTAGTTACACGGTCAGTAATCCAGTTACACTGCTCAGTAACACAGTAATACTGTTAGTTACACGGTATTTTTTCCAGGTTGTTAGCAAAAATTAATATAGTAAGAAGGATTGGTAGTGGAGAGTTTAGCTTCTGAGCCATCAAGTGTATTCAGTGCATATTTGAAGGAGAAGATTTTAGAAAAAGGCTGGTCTGTTAAGGAATTTGCTGAGTTTGCCGGTATTAATGAAAAGTATGCCTACAGGCTGGTTTCTCCAAAGAGAGATTTTGTTCCTTCTGATGAAACCCTGGATAAGATACTTAAGGCATTGGATCTGAATGATGAGGAAGGGCAGTATATTGTGGATTTAATAATTCTTGAACAGAAGGTTTGTGAGCCTGTTTATCCAGGTCATCCTGATCTTCCATCTCCTCCGGTGCCATCGCCGGTTCCGCCGGCTCCACCTCCACAGCCTCCAGCTCCTCCACCCGAACCGACTCCTCCAGATCCACATCCTCCGGCTCCGCCTGTGCCGGTGGAAGTATCCTGGACTCATAGAAAGGTTGTCCTGGGTCTTATAGTTGGCCTGCTCGGAGGGCTTTTGCTTGGATGCTGCAGCAGTTCTGTTTTAATTCCTCTGGTCTGTCAGTATCTGAATGTTCGTAGTTATCCATATTTTCACGGGTTTTAATATCAGGGTTATTTTTTCTTTTTAGTCTTTTTGGGTTTGGGTGGGTTAAGGCGTCGGCGAATTAATGAAGAGCTTCTAAATGTTAAGATTTTCTTTGGCGGGACAATTATGGGTTGTCCTGTTTCGGGGTGGTTTATTGTCTGGCTGGAACGTTCTGTTATGGAGAAAGTGCCAATACCGTTAAGTTCCATATGGCCTGTATAAACAATGTCGTCAGATACAGTTTTGAGGACTTTCTGGAGGAATTTTCTTCCTGTTTGTTTTGAAAGTCCCATTTCTTTTGATATTTTGTCTGCCAGTATATTTTGAGTGTGTCCCATAAAATATAATTCGATATTGTTGGCAGGTTATCCTTTAAAAAGTGTTCTGGATGCTCTGTAGTGTTAAAGAGATTATAGTTTTTCAGGGGAGGTATAGTAATGAGTTGGAAGGAACTGCAGAAAGAGGTCAGTGATAAATTGACAGAGGAACAGGATGAGTGGCTTAAGGAGAAGGTTGATTTATCAGCTAAGGACATGAAAAAGATGTCTACTGAGGAGTTAAGGAAGACTTTTCCCGGTAAGCCGAAAGAGTCGGAAGGACATGTGCTTTTATCTACGGTAAATGATTCCAGGTTGATATATACTTTTATCTGGCAGTGTTATTTAAAGATTAAGGCAGGTGAGCTTAATCCTGTTAAGGGTAATCTTCGTTCTTTCTGGTATAAGGAGCTGGGGCCTCTAATGAAGATGCATAATCTTTTTCAGACAGATGAGGGTCCTCCTATGAGGGTTCGTGGTGCCGGTCGTGAGAAGTATTTACTTGATAAGATGAGTAAGGCTTTTGACCAGTATGTTTTGAGGGCTTTTTTCAAGTTTAAGGGTGAGTTTGAGTTTCAAGACCCCAGGGAGGCTTTTCGTATTATAGGGAGGAATAAGCCGAGTCGTGTTTTTTATACAGAGAAGGAAGGTCTATTCTGGCTTTGTAAGCAGTATGCAAAGAAGTATGGTATAACAGTAATAGCTTCTCACGGTGAACCAGGTCTTTTGACTATGGAGTATTTTGCTGATGAGCTTAAGGCGAGGAAGGTTAAGAAGGTGAAGGTTGCGTCACTTACGGATTTTGATCCCTGGGGGTTTAATATTGCAGAGAGTTTTGCAGAGAAGCTCAGAGAGCCAGTGTTTGGTTTTAAAGAAGTTATTGCAACCCATCTGACCAATCTGGATCTGTTTGATAAAGATGTGGTTGCTTATGCAAAAAGGGATTTATCGAAGGTGAGTGCATCGAAGAAGAAGCAGGTAGATGCGTGGGTGAAGGATACAGGTGGTATAGACGGTGAAGCTTATGGTATGCATATTGATAATGCTAATTTTGAGAAGGTTAAGACTGTTGTGGAAAACTGGCTTAATATGGGTGAAAGTTAAATTCTATAATATCGAGACCTCCCGGTATTACAGAAAAACTTACCACAATTTTTCGCTATTTTCGTCTATAATAGCGGGAGGTCTTGGATGGTAGGTTAGATTAACTCATTACTCCTTTAATGTTCGAATAATGTTCAAAATTATTTGATTGATTTATAGTAATCTGTTTTTAAGTTGATTAAATTATCTTTATATGGGAAAGATATTTTATCAGGATAATTTTGTATCTGTAACGGTATGTTTGGATCTGGAAGTTCTTCTATTACCAGATTGTTATT
>JBEHWO010000218.1:0-11284 GCA_040217695.1 Vulcanimicrobiota bacterium
AGAGAATTTAGATCATAAGACCAGAGCGAAGATTTATAAAAAATTACATGACTTAGAAAAACATAATATAAATTATAGTAAATATAAAAGTAGAGAGAATGTATTTAGACTTGAAGCAGGTAAATACCGGATTGTTTTTGAGATAGATAAACAATCCGGTACTATATTAATTGTAAAAGTAAAGCTCAGGAAGGTAGTTTATAGGAACTTATAACTTTATTGTACAGGAGTTGGGTAAATAAAATATAAAGGAATAATTTATGAAAGAATGTGATGGTTACCGGATGGTATGAGATTATAAAATTGATATCACTTTTTATCTATAAACCATGGCATGGAATCCGCATGCGGTCTGATTTTCTGAAACATTACCCTTTTGACGTAATCCTGCCAGGTATAAACTGCCATCTGGGAACAAAAGAATGTATATGGTGCTTCTTCATGGATAATCTTATGAATTTTGTGATATATATTTATTCTCTTATCCATATCAAAGGTAGCTTTCAGTTCTTCTATGAGTTTATCTGCTTCTTTATTTCTAAAACCTACTCTGTTAGAACTTTTGGGCACATCAGCCTGGGATGAATGCCATATCTGATATGGATCCTGTTCCCACGGAAGGGTCCATGAGCCTGTATATGCATCAAATTCCCTGTCTTCCATTTTTTTCTGCATTACCTCCCAGTCGAGAATCTCTATGTTCATTTCAACACCTATCTTAAGAAGATCTTCTTTATAAAGCTCGCATGTATATTCCCACTCAGGGCTTCTTCCAAAAGCTAAAAGGGTAAATACAAATTCTTTTGTTTCACCCTGTATATCATTTTCCAGAATACCATCTTCATCAATATCTTTCCATCCTGCTTCTGATAGGAGTTTTCTTGCTTTATCCAGATTAAACGTATATGGTTCAACAGACTTATCATAGGCAGGAGACCCTATAAAGAAAGGGCCTGTGGTAAGTTCGCCGAGACCGAGAAAAACAGTTGCAAGAATGTCTTTACCGTTAAAAGCATAACTCATAGCCTGCCTTACCTTTTTATCTGAGAAAAGGTAGTTGTCTTCGTTCCATCCTATATAAGAATAGGATGAAGCAAGATATTTTTGATGATTTATCTGTCCGTTTTTAAAGGGAGAGTCTGTTTTACCATTGAGGATTTCTTCTCTGTACTGAGTGGAATTTAAACCGACAAAATCCAGTTCTTTGCTTTTCATTTTAAGTACATTCTGTACAGTATCTCCATATATAAGCCATTCTATTCCTTTTATGGCAGGTTTTTCTCCGTAGTAATCTTCATTTCTGGCGAGTTTTATAGAAACTCTGGGAGTGTAGGAAATAAATTCATAGGGGCCGCATCCGATAAACTTCATATTATACCAGTGTTCATTAAATTTCAGACCGACATTTTCTTTCGAGTAGGCTCTTCCATCTTCATCATAGCCGTAAATAAACTCCGGTATGGGAGCAAAACCGAGGGTGAAATTTAATGAATTATAGAGCTTTTTCTTCCATTTGAATATCACTGTGTAATCATCAATTACCTTACAATATTCCAGATCCTTATAATAATTACGTTTTGCATCACATTCTACCAGGGGATTCAGGATAAGATCTATTGTAAACTTTACATCCTTTGCAGTAACATAATGTTCACCTTTAAGCCAGTTATAACGTGGATTCGATAGGTCTACTGCAGGATTATGCCATTTTACGTCCTTCCTTAAATAGATGGTATATTCTTTATAATCATCTGTAATTTCTATTCTCTCTGCAAGGGCAGGTTTCCATAGAAGAGGATTTTCTCTGTGATTGCTGGCAAAACTCTCCTGACAGTAATTTTTTATACATTCCGCTAGATTGCCATCATTTACTGTAAGAGGATTTAAGCCTTTCGGGTCTATTCCGTAATACCTGACAATTTTGCCATCTGTTTTAGCTTCGGGAGGTGTGAGAACAAAATCTGTTTCTTCAATAAGATAATTCTTAACCTCCGGATGAAGCCATTTGAGAGTTTCTTTTCGGTCACTGCCGGCGGATTGTGAAGTGTCACCTGCAGGTGTATTATATTTATTATTATCCGGTGAAGCCTTTTCCTCCTGATAAAATCTGTCTGGTAATGATTTATAATATAATGATAAGCCACATATAAATAACAGGACACACAGACCGATAAAAAATTTATTTTTACTTTTAGAACTTTTTACAGGCTGTTCTTCTTTTTTTACTGCCATTACAGTATTTCCAGAATTGGAAGATGCGACAGAAACCTCAGTAGGAGGAAAATTTACTCCGTAATTTTCGGAGCCAGAAGGTCTTATAGCAACTTCTGTGTGAACAGGAGGAACAAAAGGAGATTTCTCTGTATTTGTAACAGGAAGGGATGTTATTCCCTTACTTCCTTTTAAACTGTCAAGACCTTCTCTCATTTCTTTTGCGCTTACATAACGGGAATCAAGCTCTGTCTCTAAAGCCTTCATTACTATAAGGTCAAGTTCGACTGATACAGAAGGATTATATTCCCTTACAGGCTTAAACTTACATAAAGGTTCAGGCACTATGCCTGTAAGAAGACAGTGCATGGTGGCACCAAGTGAATATATGTCTGACCGTGGTTCAGGCTTACCCTGAAATATTTCTACCGGACAGAATGAAGGTGTTCCTATTCCGGTTTTTACCGTATTACTTTCAGGTGCCACTGTTCTTGCTATACCGAAATCTATGAGTACTATTTTATTATCACTGTTACGTACCATTACATTGGCAGGTTTTAAATCTCTATAAACTATTGGAGGTGACTGGTTATGAAGATATTCAAGGGCGCTCAATATCTCTTTTGACCATTCCACTACAATCTTTTCAGGCACTCCTTTATTATAAGATCTCATTAATGTTTCGAGATCTTTACCTTCTATATAGTCCATTACAAGATAATAACGGTTATTCTCTACAAAATAATCCTTCACGACAGGTAAATTATTATGTCTGAGATTATTTAAAATCTGAGCCTCTTTTTTAAATCTTTCTATAAAATATTGTTGACCGGCAGTATCAGTAGTAACACTGAGCATTTCTTTTACTGCTACGGGATTTTTCTCGAATCTATAGTCGAGGGCTTCATAAACTGCCCCCATACCTCCTGATTTAATCAGTCTTTTAATTTCATATCTTTTATCTAACATTACACCAGGGGATAAAATAGAAGAAGTGGAAAGCGTCCTGTCGTCTCGCATATCTATACCGCAGGATTTACAGAATAGAGCACTGTCTCTATTCTGATAACCGCATTTATCACAGAAAACAGGCATTAATTAAACCTCCAGTTCTTCTGATGATATTATAATTTTACTATTGCTTTTATTCATTCATCTGCCGGGTATTTAATTACAGGCTTATTATCCATACGATTCTATGTTGAAAATAAATAATCCTTCTTTGTGTATAATTCATTTGCCAATAAGGATTCACAGATAGACCTGTACTCTTTTGAAGTAAAAAGAAATAGAAGTAAAATAAGCTGAAAAACATGTCTCAAATATGATATAATTAATGGGAGGTGATATATATGATAAAAACATTGAGTGCCACTTTTGACGGCAAAGTCCTGCATCCTGATACTCCACTGGATTTAATACCGAATACAAAGGTTAATATAACGATTGAATTAACTGAAATAGAGGCCAGTAAACCTGTATCTTTTCTAAAAGCTCTTCGTTCTATTGATCTTAAAGGTCCATATGACTGGTCAGAGAAACTGGAAGATTATCTTTACGGAGGCTTAACTGATGATAACAGGAAATGAAGTTTTTATTGATACATCCTATATTGTAGCTTTATGCTCTTCCAGTGATAAATATCATAAACATGCTGCAATACTGGCGGATAAGTTAGGGACTGTTAAGACTAAATTCATTACTACCAGAGCAGTGATAGTAGAGATTGGAAATACTTTATCTAAAGAACGTCACCGTAAAGATGCCATTGATATAATAACTTTTCTGGAAATAGATCCAGATGTTAATATAGTTCCATTTTCGGATGACCTATATCACCGGGCATTTCAGCTTTATAAGAAAAGATCTGATAAAGAATGGGGTATCACTGACTGTATCTCATTTGTTGTTATGGAAGATTATCGTTTAACTGAAGCTCTGACAGCAGATAAACACTTTCAACAGGCAGGATTTAAAGCCCTTCTCCTTACTTAAATATGGATAAAGAATAACCCTCACAGGGATATTTCTGACTGATAATCCTTTGAATGCTCCCGGTAGCTCTGTTTGCTTCCTGTCTTCACATGATTTTCACAACTTCTTCATAAATTCTTCACAACGTTATGTTATAATAGGTTTATTTACATGAAGGAGGTTAAAGCAGCTTACAAATAATGTATCAAACAGTATCATTATGAATATTTAACATAGAAAGTTAATAAGTGTATCAAAAGATTTTCCAGTAAGACAATCAGGCAGCCTTTATTTATGTATCAAAAAATGATAGAATAAATGTGTGGCAGAGGACAACTCTGTATGTATTTAAAGCGTAATAAATTATAATAAACTTTTGCCCGGTGATTAATAATGAGTAATTCTTTAACAACAACAATAATAGCAAAGTTATTTATATGTGAGACTGATACATTTGAAATTAACTCATTAATGTGTAAATATCAAAGTGCCAGACGTATGGCCTTTAATCAAATAGTAAAAGATAAAAACAGTGACAGAGGAAAGATAGAAAGTTATATAAAAGAGCGCCTCCCTGTTCTAAACAGTCGTTACAGGAGAGATGCCATAATGGAGGCAGAAGGTATAATATCAGGTCAGAAAGAACTGCTGCCGGTGTATCTTGAAAATAATGAAAGAAAACTGAAGAAATCCAAAGAGAAGTTAGAGAAATATGCTGAAGGTGTGATAAAGGCGAAAAGACCTGTTGAAATAGTATTATCAGGAATAGGTAGAAGAATAGAAAGACTGATGGAAAAGAAAATAGAGTTAGAAGAACATATAAAAAATAATACAATACCATCGATAGTCTTTGGCGGAAAGAAAAATCTGGAGAAATTGCAGAAGGAAGAACTGAGTAAAGAAAAATGGAAAGAGTTAAGGTCAAATAGTTTTTATAGCAGAGGGGATGCATCGAAAGAGGGAAATCTTCACACAAGACTATATTATGATGAGTTAAAAGATGAATTTAAGATCAGACTATCTATACCTGTAAAAGGTAATAGATGTAACTATATATATTGTCCTGTTTCTGTTCCGAAGGAAGCAAGACATAGAGGGAAAAGAGAATTATTGATAAGTGCAATAGAGAACAGTTTACCATATTCAATAAGGATATTGAGAGATAATGATACATATGAAGCTCATATAACATTATCAGAAGAAGTATATGGGAATTACCTTTATGAGATACCGGTCAGGGCACAGAAAGTAGCAGGGCTCGACATAAATTTAGACCGTATAGCAGTAGTTCTGGCAGACAGGAAGGGAAACTTTTTAAAGAGAAAGACTTTTTATTGTCATGAATTAGAATATGTTCGAACAAATAAAAGAGATTATATAATACATAAAAATATAAAAGAGGTATTTGAGTGGCTCAAATCAGAACAGGTAGAGTGTATAGTTATAGAAGACCTTAAGTTTAAACAGGATTTAGATACAAATAAAAAGCTTAACAGAATAAAATCCAATTTTACATACAGAAAGCTTTATGAAGCTATAACGAGGAAAGCCTTGAGAAGCTCTATAGATATAAAACTTATAAATCCTGCATATACATCACAGATAGGTCAGATGAAATACTATTCATATGGCTTATCCCGTCATGAGAGTGCAGCCTATGTAATAGCAAGGAGGGGATGTGGATACTCAGAAAAGATACCAGCGAGAATAGTTAAAAAGATACCGGTTCTTATAGAGAGATTAAAGACAGGGTTAGAAGGCGCAAAGGAAGCAGCCAGAAAAAAACTGTTAACACAGGTTGAGGTTCTCAAGAACTGGAAAAATTATTCTCCAATAGAGACAAAACACAAATGGAAATTATGGGCTTTAATAAGTAAGCTATCAGCTAATAGCTATAAGGCATTAGCTTTTACTTGAGATTAAAAAAACTAAAAGTTACAAAAGCCTGCTATGTTCTGAGTTTCCAGTGGAAGGAATATCAGAAGTAATTAGCCAGGTAGCTTCCCTGACAGGGAACTGTCCCTGTACTCTACAGCAGGTAGAGGCGAAGGTGCAAGTCGGGACAGAGGCAGGTGAGGTGCCTGCAGCAACACCCGGAACTGGTATGGGTGTAACATTCTACCAAAACAATATGAAAGGAGAAGAAGTAGGTCAAATATTGCACTCATAAACTATATTATTTGTTTTAATACACTTTGATATAGTTTGATATAGTTTGGCTTACCAGGTTATTTTTATGAGTATGGAGTCAGCAAAGTTATTTGTAGAAAGAATGAAGAATGACGGGGACTTTAGAAACAGAGTAAATGAGTGTAAAGATAATGAAACAAGGAAGGCCTTTGTATTGAAAGAGGGATTTGATTTTACCGGAGAAGACATCGAACTGGTAAAGGCAGAGTTAAGCGATGAGGATTTAATTGGCTTATCCGGCGCCGCTCCAGTATATTGTTGGACGGGGACTGCCGGTTGTTTAACTGATCCGGGGGTCTATTCAGCAAGGTAATAAAAATAATAGGAAATTTCATTTATAGTTGCCAGGTGCCGGGTGTTGGGTGTTGAGTAATTATAAACCTGAAATCAACACCTGACACCTGATTGTAACTTGAGATAAACCTGGTATGATGCCACAGGTGCTAAATCTACGAGCGGCTGTCCCTGAATTTTTTTTGAGTCACTCTTTCTCTGAAGATCCTTTACAGGTTCAATCCATTTTACTATATGAAATCCATGTTCATCACCGTTAACAACAGCCTTCCCAATATGAAGACTATCGCCTGTGATAGTGCCGCTGCCTGTATAAGAAAAAATCTCGACAGTATATTTCCCTTCAGTGGAAGCAGATATGAATTTATTTATCCATCTTTGTTTCTGGTTAAGTATTGAACCGATGTCATAGTTGACACTCCATGAATAATTGCCCGAGCCTGCAGGTTTATCAAGAAGTGTGCCTCCCTTAACAGGAGAAAATCTGTTATTCTTCCAGCGAAGGATATCAAATGCCGGGGGACGGACATCTGATTGAGGCTGAGTTATAATTGCTTCAATAAAACCGTCTCCGTCAATATCACTTATTATCCGGGGGAGACTGGAGCCTGTTTCTGATACGCTGAAGACCATGGGAGAACCTATGTCGCCCCCTTCGGGGCTCTTCCATCCCTACCTTCTATATACATAGTAATATTATTGAAACTGTTTTCTAAATTAAATGCCGGAGCCCGGGAAGTCTGCATAGTTTTATGCTATAATAATATGGGTTGATGCTTCACAATGCCTTTAACGGGTGAGCAAATGTTAAAATTATATCTGAAAAATGGATGGGTTATAACAAATAAAGAAGGCTCTCATCGCAGGGTTGGAAAAGGAAAACACAGAGAGACGATTATAGATACAAAGAAAACCCTTAAAAAATGGTTAGAAAAATATTTACTGAAAAGATTGAAAGAGGTGGGATAAATGAAATATAAAGGAATAATTTATAAAGAAGATGATGGTTACTGGATCGATTTTCCTGAAATAGAAGGTTGTCATACACAGGGGGATACTCTCGAAGAACTACTTGCAAACGCCAGAGAAGTTTTATCTTTATGTTTACAGGATTAAAAGAACCTCCAAAGCCCAGAGAGATTTCTCTCGTAGAAATAGAAGTTTAGATTTGGCAAATAGTTGTAATGAAAATAATAAATAAAAAGAGGCTATACATTAACTCTAAAGCAAAATGGTATGAGACTATAAAATTGATATCACTTAATTTTCTGCAATTATTTTTCTTCTTCATCAGTGGCTATACTACTTTTATCTATAAACTATGGAAGGGAATCCCCATGTGGTCTGATTTTTTGAAACATTACTCTTTTAACATAATCCTGCCAGGCATAAACTGCCATATGGGAATAGAAAGTCGAGAATCTCTATGTTCATTTCAACACCTATCTTAAGAAGCTCTCCATAGTTTAATATAGTAGGGAAATTTAAAAGCTATGGAGAATATAATATAAGGAACAAAAAACTCATAATAATAAAGGAGCAATTCTATGGTTAAAATAACAAAATTTTTCTTATTATTTTTAATTTTACTCATATATTCCGGTGAAACAGTATATCCTCAGAACTTAGAAGAAAGTTTTTCTGGTAAGTTTAAAAGTAAAAATTCATCAGGAGATTCCGTGGGAGGAGACATGTTTATTACTATTAATTATGAAACAGGACTGGTTACCGGTTCTATAGGAAATGCTGTTTATTCGAGCTATGAAATTCCTATTTCTGCCTCTCATATGGCAACACTTTCAGGAAATATCAGCGGAACCTATGATAAATATACGGGTAAAATTAACGCAGCAATTAGCGGCAGAGTAGACTGGCCCTATGAGTATAAAGGCAAACTTGACACATTTAAAATAGATTGGGCTGGGAAACTTGAAGGAGTTTTGTATCAGAATAATGATATTGAAAAAACTATCGAGGCAAACTGGTATGGCGGTAAAAAAGATAATGTAATGAAGGGGCAAATGAAACTATATAATCATTTAAGTAATTGCTTTGTAAAACTGATAAGAGGTATAGCTACGTTAAACAATTTCGGAATAGTGCCAGATAAGCTTTACCCGATAGAAATGGGGGGGATAGTTAAAACAGCAGAAGACACAAGAGTAACTTTAATTTACGAAGATCACTCGGTATTTACTATAAGAAGCAACAGTACTGTAGAGGTTCAGACTTATAAAATTAAGATTGAACAGGGAGGAGTCTATGTAGAATTTAAAAAAACGGGACGGTCTTTTCAGCTCATAACACCCAGTTCAGCAATAGGAGTTTTAGGAACAAAATTTTTTGTTAATGTTGAAAATAATGGGAATACTTCTGTTTATGTGACGGAAGGTAAAGTCAGTTTTTCAGATCTGAACAAGAAAAAATCTATTGTTATTGAGGCTGGATGTATGTCTACAGTTTCTCCGGGAAAACTTCCTTCAAATGTTCAGGCATTTAAACCGGGAGAACCGGAAAAGATATTTGAAGGCAAAAATCAGGTAACCAGTCAGCCTGTAGATAATACAAATTCGACAGGAATTACAACTAATGATTTCGATGCATGGAATAACAAGGGAAATGCTTTATACAAACTTAAAAAATATGAAGAAGCTATAAAATGTTATGATAAAGCTTTGGAAATTGACCCTGATTATGCCTATGCATGGTTTAACAAGGGAAATGCTTTAAACAGGCTTGAGAAAGATGAAGAAGCTATAAAATGTTATGATAAAGCTTTGGAAATTGACCCTAATAATGCCAATGCGTGGTTTTGCAAAGGACTTGCTTTAAAAGACCTGAAAAAATATGAAGAAGCTATTAAATGTTATGATAAAGTTTTGGAGCTTGACCCTGAAAATATATTTGTAGAAATATACCGAAAAGATGCTTTAAAAGCTATCGGCAGATAGTTCATGCACTATTTTATTCAAAAATTCTGACTCCTTAAAGTCAGCATTTTATCATTGCGGAGAGCGAGGCGACGAATCAATTACACAAAAAGAGAAAGCCTCTTTATATCAGCAGGTAGAGTTAACTGGTGTTAACTGGTTTTTCTTCTTTATGAAATTTCCTAATTTCTGACAAAACTTCTTTATCTTATTACCCTACCTGGCTCCATTCTTCTTGAGTATATCAACTATTTCAGTATATTCATTTTCTTCTGCCATTTTTAAGGGAGTTTTTCCTTCCTTATCTTTAGCGTTAATATCCACCCCTTTAGTTATAAGAAATTCTACTGATTCCTTTGATCCGCTCATTGCCGCATAGTGTAGAGCTGTCCGGTTAAAATTATCTCTGGCCTTAATGTCCGCACCTTTAATTAGAAGAAATTCCACTAATTCCTTTGAAACACTATCTTTATCAGCATGCAAAACTGCTGCAGCATGCAGAGGTGTTGTACCATTTTTATTTTTAGCATTCACATCTGCACCTTTATTCAGAAGAAATTCTGCTATTTCCTTTGAACCATTATTTGCTGCATGGAGCAGAGGTGTCATACCATCCTTATCTTTAGCATTCACATCTGAGCCTTTATTCACAAAGAATTCTACTATTTCTTTCTTCGAGCCACTCGATGCCGCACAGTGCAAAGCTGTTCTGCTATCGTTATCTTTAGCGTTAATATCGGCCCCTTTATTCACAAGAAATTCCACTAATTCCTGTGATTCGCCCTGTACTGCATAGTGTAAAACTGTGTCTCCCCAGGCATCTTTAACCTTAATAGCCGCCCCTTTAGCCAGAAGAAATTCTACTATGTCTTTTGAGCCAATCATTGCAGCATAATGCAGGGCTGTACTGCCACCTTTATCCCTGGTATTAATATCTGCCCCTTCCGTCAGAAAAAAATCTACTATTTCCTTTTTGCCGTTCTTTGCCGCATAGAGAAAAGGTATTTCTCCATAAGTAGTTTCTGTATTAATAAGATCGGGATTTTTAGCGAGTAATGATTTCACCTGTGCAAGGTCTCCTGCGTATATGGCATCGAAAATATCACCTGCCATAACAATAGCTGCAGTCATTATAATAAAGATACTCATTAATAAGAAAACAATGAACCTGTGATTAATCATTACTTTTTCCTCCTTAATTATTTTTTTCATTTACCTGAAGTTCATTTATTTTCCAGTACCCTTTTTCATTGATCATCCATACAGTTCCTGTATAAATGCCTGTCTTATTCCCGTTTCCTGTATCATCAACCGAATACAATTCGATTTTAACTTCAGCCCTTTTCTCTGTCTGAGAGAGAATTTTCAGATCTCTTATGCCAATAGTGATATTACTTTCCCAGTTTGAATAAAACTCATCGTAAGAATTAGCTGATTGCCACTCTTTACTCCTGCAATTATAAGCGTCTTTAAATTTTTTATTATTTATGGCAGTATAATGTTTATCCAGTAAATCTACGAGCGGCTGTCCCTGAATTTTTTTTGAGTCACTCTTTCCCTGAAGACCCTTTACAGGTTCAATCCATTTTACTATATGAAATCCATGTTCATCACCGTTAACAACAGCCTTCCCAATATGAAGACTATCGCCTGTGATAGTGCCGCTGCCTGTATAAGAAAAAATC
>JBEHWO010000219.1:0-11282 GCA_040217695.1 Vulcanimicrobiota bacterium
TCATACGTTCTGGAAACAAGGCCGCACCGGATAGTAGAGATTGTAAAAACCATCATAATTACGGCACCAACCAGTATTAATTTAAGGAGGAGAAATATATGGTTTTCAGACATAGCCGGCATCTTCCTTACTCTGACTTACTAATATTCTAAATTTTTCAAATTCCTCTTCAAGTTCTTTTATTCCCTGTGGTATTTCGTCTGACCTTCCATCTTTCACCATATCTTCAAGGAGCGAAGCTTTATTCATCAATAATCTTGCGCTCATATTTGCCGATATACCTTTAATTGAGACGACGTGACGCAGAAAAAGCTCTGAGTTTCCTTTATCAAAAGTCTGTTTTAATTTTTCAATCTGCAGTGGTACTTTATTCAAAAATATATCTACAAGTTCTTTCAGAAGTTCTTCATCTCTGTTCATACTTTCTAAAAGTTCTCTTCTATTAAATATATCATTCTTATCTGTAATTTCTTCTGGAAGGTTCTGTCTGCCTTCCTTTATTTTACTGTATTTACCGAGCTTTTCTCTCAATGTTTCCATATTGACGGGCTTTGTCATATAATCATTCATACCGCAGGAAATACATAATTCTTTATCTTCGTTAAAAGCTCCTGCAGTCATGGCAACTATAACAGGCTGCTTGTTCAGGGGCCAGTTTTTTCTTATATATTTTGTTGATTCAATACCGTCCATATCAGGCATATGCATATCCATAAGTATCAAATCATAGGGCTGACGTTTTAATGCATCAATTACTTCAAGACCGTTTGATGCTACATCTGCACGACATCCCATATTTTTCAACATATTACGTACCACTTCCTGATTGACAGCAACATCTTCTGCCAGTAATATTCTGAGATTTATGTCACTATCCTGTTCACATATATCCGGTTTCTCCTCCGGCACTTGCGATGATGGTTTTAATTTAACGGTAAAATAAAAGACAGAGCCTTTATCTGCTTCGCTTTCAAACCATATATTACCACCCATCATTTCACAGATATGTTTACAGATAGAAAGCCCCAGACCTGTACCTCCGTATTTTCGCGTAGTGGAACTATCAACCTGGCTGAAAGGTTTGAAAAGAAGGTCTCTGTGTTCTTCCTTTATGCCTATACCTGTATCTTTTACGGAGAATTCTATTTCATATGTATCTCCGTCTGACTTCTTACCTGTAACAAATAACGTAATATATCCGGCACTGGTAAATTTAACCGCATTTGACAGAAGATTGACTATAACCTGCCTGAGCCGGGTAATATCACCGGTAAAAGATACAGGTATATTATCAGAAAAAGAAGTGTTTATTTTAATATTTTTTTTCTGTGCCTCATGTCTTATGAGAGAAATAGCTTCATCTGCACATACACGAAGATTAAAAGGCTGTTCTTCAAGCACCATAAGTCCTGATTCGATCTTCGAAAAATCCAGTATATCATTTATTAATGAGAGAAGAATATTGCTGCTGTTCCTTATTATCTTAATAAAATTTTTCTGTTCATAGTCAACGGAAGTATCAAGAAGAAGACCTGTCATACCTGTAATAGCATTCAGCGGAGTCCGTATTTCATGACTCATATTGGCCAGGAAATGCCCTTTTGCCAGATTGGCCTTTTCTGCTTCTACTGCCAGTATTCTTAACTGTTTCAGCGTTTCTTCCAGTTGCCTGTTTAAACGTTCCGCCTCTATTCTGGCATGTTCTTCCTGTTTTTTTGCCTCTATGACTGTATCATAAAATCTGGCATTTAATATGGCAAGAGAACAGACATTGACAATATTCAAAGCCATGTTCAGGTAATGATCCCTGTATTCAGGGAACGATATGCCTTCTATTTCTAAAAAACCTGTATTTTCTTCACTATGGCTCAGATCATGTTTCTGACCTGTTATTCTTAATCGAAAGCCTTTATCGGAAGAAGAATAATTTCCCTGAAGATTTAACAGCTCGGAAATTCTTTTTTTATCATATTTCAGGGCATCAGGTCTTGCTTTTATGGTATGTTCTGTTCCATCAACACAGGAAATATAAATTAATTCGCCGGGAGCAAAAAGTACTGTAAATAATTCAAAAATTTTTTCTATTACACAATCTTCCTTTACCTCTCTGACGAGACTGCCGGTAAGATCCATCATTACCGCATAATCAGCCATTTTACGGTTCATGTCCTGTAATATTTTTTTTCCCTTTTCCTCACGCCACTCATATAATAATTTTATTACCATTAATTCCAGATGGTCAAGACCGGCAGAGAAGATTTCAAAAGGAAGAGTAAGATAATGAGAAAGTTCCTCTATTTTACGCCTGCTCTTCTCACTGACACCTGTATCAAAAAGTACCAGCTTTTGTATGGATTCATGAAAAAATTCTTCTGCCATTTCTTTATTTAAACCCATCCGTGCCATATGTGACTGCCAGTTTTCCAGCCATCCCGGGCTTACCAGATAATACCTTTTCTTTAAGTAATCGTCAACAATCGCCCTGTCTGCAAGCAGATAAAAACATTGTTCAAAGTGACAGATTTTTACATGTTTTTCAGGTAAATGTTCTCTATGCCGGAAACAGCCTCCTTCAATTACATAGACTGAACTTCCGGAAGACATTTCAGATGAAATATTCCTGAAAAGACCGGCAAAAGAGCGTATCAGATAATCTGAGGCAAAACAGTCTGCAGGATAAGGTATAACCTTTACATCTCTAAAGCCGGACGTTACTCTGGAAAACTCTCCTGCAAAATGACTGCATACCATCATATAAAGAATATCCATGGTCAGAAAACCCGTTCAAGAGGATAGCCCCCCCATGTCCTCACAGCTTCAGAAATAGATAGCAATACATTTTCCGGCACATGCCACGGGATTTCACCGTGGGTATCGGAAAGTATAAAACCACCTCCATGTGCAGCTTTTCTTATAGCCTGTTTAACCTCTTCTTCTGCTTCTTTCTCCGTCCATTTCCTCATTTTAATACCATTTAAATTACCGAGAATTGTGATTTTTCCTCTGCATGACTCTTTTAATAAAGACAGGTTTTCATCTGAACTGACTCCTATGATAGCAGTTCCTGTCTTTATTACATCATCCATGACAGGAAGGGTCAAACCTGAAGCAAAATGAGTTGCCGTCGGTCCTTTAATAGCAGACAATGTTCTCATGGCTACAGCCATACCTGTAGTTTTATACACCTCTTTCGGTATAATTATCGGAGAAGAGACAGGATCAAAATAACAGATAGCAGTAGCACCTGCCTCTAATTGAGCATTTGCCCATTCCGAACAGAAAACCTCATTTGCCATCATGAGATAATCGAATAAATCTTTTTGTTCATACATAAGCTCAATATAATTATCAAAACCAAGCTGCATAACAGGTAATGAAAAAGGGGACATAACGACACCTACAATCGGAACTTCATTGCCTGCTTTTTCTTTTAAAAGACCGATGGCCTTCAAAACCTCAAGGAGACATGGACAGTTTTTGACAGAAGGAGGAGAAAGGGTTTTAATATCTTCCTTCTTTTTAACGGGAGGGGATCCGGAATTCGGGGGACCGTCATCATAATAAATCACTTCTCCTCCCCATGCTTTTATTTCAAGAGGTGCATAGAAGAAACCATAGAAAAAATCATTATGATATTTTTCTCTCAATATAAGCTGGCCTTTAACAACATGTTCTGCTTTAGCGAAGTATTCTTTAATGGATAATCCGAGTTCTTTCGCACCATGAAGTGTAAGTGCTAAAAACAGAGGGACTCTGTCAGGCTCTTTATGAGACAGAGCAGTCAATACCCTTTCCATAGAATTCATAACACACCTCCTGTATTTATAAGGTTTATGGCATCAGAAGCAGTAAGCCCCATACCACAGGCACCGACTTCTCTCCAAAGATCTCTGTCAAATCTAAAAGGTGCGCCTCCGACAAATATTTTCACTTCAGGCTTTATAGCTTTAAGTTTTTCAGAAAAATCTTTAACCTTCAATGCAGAAGAAAGCATAAGAGTTGAAATAAGGACAATCTCTATATTATCTTTCTGTACAAGTTGAAGTAAACTGTCTGATGAGGTAGTTCCATAATCATAAAGGTTGAACCCTCCCGCCCGTAATATGGAAGATACTATTCTTTTTCCGAGTACGTGATAGTCTTCGAGAATAGTAATGGCTATTCTGGGGTCAGTTTTACGATCAGGATTTTCAGGGGCAATAATTTTATCAATTAAATATTCACATATTCGGGAGGTCATATAGATCTGTGAAAGGGATATATGACCTTTCTCCCAGTCGTTACCAAGTTCTTCCATAACAGGAGTGATAAGGCTTTCCGCTATATGCAGAGAAGAATCGGATTTACTGTGTCCGTCTATAATCTTTTCACAGGCCAGGCGATCCAGATTGATAAGAGCAGATTTGAAGTCTTCACGGCAGGAAAAGTTTTTAACCATAAAATCTTCCTCCCTTAATAATAATATATAATTACTGAGTTAAGAATAAATAATACATATATGCTCTCGTGATGCGTAATGCGTGATTACGTGACGCGTAACGCGTAACGCGTCACGGGTGGTTTCGTGATGCGTGATGCGTATTTTCACCGGGTACCGGACGAACACTGTTCCATGCTGCTACTCACTTTTCACTTTTCACTTTCCACTTTTCACTCTCCACTTTTCACGACTCCCCACTCACCACTCACTTTTCACTCTAATTAAATTCTAATAACTTATGAAATACCTGTATATAATATCAGAAAAATTCTATAGATATTCCTTAATCCCTCCACAAAAATCTTACTACTTGTATTTATAAATAATATTATGTTAAAATATAAAGAATTTCAAAATCTGTTATATTTTATGTAAAATAGTGAGTTTTCATGAAATCTTTCACATTTTACAGATTTCAAGAGGGATAAATAAATGTCACTTATTGATAGGGTTCTTAAAGAAAGATATAAATTAACAGAAATGATAGCAGAAGGCGGTATGGCATCAGTATTCAGAGGAACAGACCTTCTGCTTCAGAGAACTGTTGCCGTTAAAATACTCAGGCAAAATCTTTCTCTCGATGAAGACGGTATAGAGAGATTTTACAGAGAAGCAAGATCTGCCGCAAAACTTTCCCACCCCAATATAGTAAATATATATGATATAGGCCAGGAAGAAGACGTATATTTCATAGTAATGGAATATCTTCCGGGAGGTACTCTTGACAGACTGATTTCAGGCGGTAAACCACCTGCTATAGATGAAGTTATAAGAATAGGTACGGAAATATGTGAAGCTCTGGATTATGCTCATAAAAAAGGGGTTATCCACAGAGATATTAAAGCTCAAAATATTATGCAGGCAGAAGATAAAACAATCAGGGTAGTTGATTTCGGCATTGCAAGGGTTCTGGATACGGGCACAATGACGAAACCGGGAACGGTAATGGGCTCGGTATATTATTTTTCTCCCGAACAGGCAGAAGGTAAAGAAACGAGTATTTCATCGGATATATATTCCACAGGTGTATTACTCTATTATCTTTCAACTGCCCGCTATCCTTTCGACGGCGAAACTGCAGTATCTATAGCACTGAAACATATCAAGGATCAACCTGTTCCTCCCGTAACATTTAATCCTGATATAGAGCCGGCACTTCAGGACATAATACTCAGAGCCATGAATAAATCACCTGAAGACCGCTATAAAACAGCCTCCGATATGGCAGAAGAATTAAAATCCCTGAAAAAAACAAACAGAACAGACAGGGTAGATAAGGATACGATAGAAAGACTCAAAAGTTATGACCTGGATACGGAAAAAACCGTTATAAGAAAAGCCCCTCCTGCAATACCAAAACAGGAAAAAAAAATCAGTCCCCCGAAAAAGCAAAAAAATCTTACGCCCCTTATAATAGGTATTGTAGTTATTCTTACAGGTATAATTCTGGCAGGAATGCCTTATATAAAAAAACATTATTCTTCCGTAAAAGCACCCCTGATTATAGGGAAAACAGAAGAAGAAGCAAAAAAAGAACTCTCTTCTATGAAACTGAAACTGGAAATTATTTCAACTAAAAATGATGATGTTATTCCTGAAGGCAAAATAATTTCACAGGAACCGGCAGCAGGTACATCTGTAAAGAGTAACACTATGATAAAAGTAGTAATAAGCCTTGGGAAAGGGAAAATAGAAGTGCCTGACATAACAGGACAGAGTCTGGATGATGCAACGGCAGAACTGGAAAAACTGGGACTCCAGATTTATGTGGAAGAAGAAGAGGTAACGGATAAATATCTGCCGGGAACTGTTATGCTGCAGCAGCCTGTATCAGGCTCCAGGGTAGATGAAAAAACCAGAATAAAAGTAAAAATCAGTAAAAAACTTGAAGAAGTGGTAATACCCGATCTTTCAGGTCTAACTGAAGAAGAAGCAACGAAAGTTCTTATGGCAAAAGAACTTAAACTTAAAGTAATCGGTTCACAGCACAGTGATATAGAAAAAGGGCTTATAATATCACAGAATCCTCCGGCAGGAGAAAATAAAGCAAAAAATTCTCAGGTAAGTGTTGTTACAAGTGCCGGTCAGGATATGGTTACAGTTCCGGATGTAACAGGGCTGACTCTCGGACAGGCCAGAGAAAAACTTAAAGAAACAAATCTGAATATCAAGCTTGAAGAAGGTCAGATTGCAGAAGACGACAGTATATTAATAGAAACCCAGTCACCGCCTTCGGGAGACAGAATACCATCGGGGGGAACCATTCAGGTAACCCTGAAAGATACACCGGTAATGACTACAGTACCCAATCTGCTCGGGAAATTGCTCTTTGATGCAAAAAATGATTTAACGGCGAGAGATCTGACTGCAGGAACAGTTACAGAAAGCCCGTCTGACGAAGTACCCGGAACAGTTCTTCAACAGGATCCCGAGTCGGGAACTCAGGTAACCACAAAAACCTCTGTAAACATGGTAGTGGCAAAAATAAAGGATAGCAATGTAAATGTGCCTGATCTGAAAGGCATGACAGTGTCGGCTGCCCTGGAAGAACTTGAAAAAATAAAGCTGAAAACAGGTACTATAATTCCAAAAGCAAGCGCAGAAAAAAAAGGAACTGTCATATCACAGGATCCTCCTGCAGGGACAGGGGTTGCGGAAGGCACTGCTGTAAATCTGGAAATAAGTCAGTAGTCGTGAATAGTGAGTCGTGAATCGTGAAGAGTGAAAAGTGAAGAGTGAAAAGTGAAAAGTGAAAAGTGAGCAGTAGGGGCAACCTCTGTGTTCGCCGGTTACCGGTGAAACACGCATTACGCATCACGCATTACGAACCACCCGTCACGGGTTACGCGTCACGCTTCTCATATTAACGAATTAACGAAAGGAAAAACATGAAAGGAAAAGTTTATCTGATAGGTGCAGGCCCGGGTGATCCTGACTTAATAACAGTAAAAGGGAAAAAAATACTGGAAGAAGCAGATTGCATAGTTTATGACAGGCTTGCAAATCCTGAACTTCTGGCGCTACGGAAAAATGGAGCGGAACTTATATATGCAGGTAAAGAGCCTGGGGTGGAGAGTCAGAGCAAAATAAATAAAATACTGGTTAAAAAAGGGTGTGAAGGGAAAAAAGTGGCGAGACTGAAAGGAGGAGACCCTTTTGTATTCGGCCGCGGCGGTGAAGAATGTGAAATACTTTCAGAACATAATATTCCCTTTGAAGTAATTCCCGGCATAACCTCTGCCATAGCAGTTCCTGCCTGTGCCGGCATAGCGGTAACACACAGAGAACACAATACATGCTTTTCAATCATTACAGGCCATGAAGATCCGAATAAAGAATTTTCATCTATTGACTGGGCCTGCCTGGGGTCAGGCAAAGATCCTCTCGTATTCCTTATGGGCATGGAAAGACTTGAAGACATAGCAGGTAAATTAATTGCTCATGGTCGCCCGTCCGACACCCCTGTAGCAGTAATATACCGGGGCACCACACCTTTACAGAGAACTCTTGTATCTACCCTGGCCCATGTGGCAGAAGAAGCAAAAAAACAAAACTTTCGCCCTCCATGCATAATAATCACAGGCTCTGTAGTAAAACTGAGAGAAAAAATAAAATGGTTTGAAAAGAGGCCTCTTTTCGGTAAAAGAATAGTCGTAACAAGAGCAAGGGCTCAGGCAGGTGAAATGTCGCAAAAACTTCGGGAACTGGGCGCATATGTAATAGAATGTCCAGTAATAAAAATAATCCCTCCCGAAAGTTACGAAGACCTGGACAGAGCGATTCAGAAAATAAATACCTATGACTGGCTTATCTTTACAAGTCAGAACGGGGTAAAACATTTTATGGATAGACTTTTTATGGCAGGGAAAGACGTAAGGATACTGTCGGGAGCAAAAATCTGCTCCATAGGGCCGGCGACTGCAAAAGAACTGCGTAATTACGGCCTTGTAACAGATTATATGCCGCCGAAATTCGTAGCAGAAGAACTACTGGCACATTTTCCAGAATTAAAAGAAAACAGTAAAATTCTTCTCCCCAGAGCAAAAGAAGCAAGAGATCTGATAGCGGAAGAATTTGGCAGAAGAGGTATTGCGGTTGATACGGTAACTGCCTATGAAACGGACAGCGAAACTGTAATTGAAGAAGAACAGGAAGAAATAAAAAAAGAACTTCAGGAAAATATTGATCTCGTCACATTTACAAGTTCTTCCACTGTAAAAAATTTCGTTAACATTATTGAAAAGCTGGGAATTAAAAAAAATTGCTTCCCCGTAGTGGCCGCTATAGGGCCGGTAACTGCAAAGACAGCGGAAGAGCACGGATTTAACGTGGAAATAAGAGCGTCAGAATATACAATAGACGGACTTGTGGCAGAAATTCTTAAATATTATAATCGTGAAGAGTGAAGGGTAAAGAGTGAAAGATAACTGGTCACTGGTCACTGGTCGCTGATAACTGCTTCACTGGCCGTAACCTGCCAGCTTATACTTATGCTTACACAGGACTGCTCTTATAGTAAAATAATCTATTTCTTCAGGGAGACTGTATTTTATAGGTGCCAGTTTTTCTGCTCCCAATCTATTAACTACATCCAGAATAAGAGCTTCATATGTTTTAGGAATAAATGGATTTAAATCCACTTCTATACCGGCACAGGCGCATTTTATAAGATGCTCCTTAACGGTCAATATTTTTAAATTTCTTTCTCTGGCAATCTCTTCAAGAGATTTTCCTTCTTTATACATGTCAAGAGTTATAATATAACTTCGATCTACTTTTTTCTTTTTTTGTTCAGATTTAATCTCCTTCTTCTTAATCTCCAAGATATTTTCTTCTTTCACATATTTTTTTATTACTTCCATGAATTCATGACCGTATTTTTTAAATTTACCTTCTCCGACACCTTTTATATTCAGGAATGATTCTTCATCTAAAGGATAGTATATACTCATTTCCATGAGAGTACTGTCATGGAATATAACATAGGGAGCAAACCCTTCACGTCTGGAAATATCTTTTCTCACGGCTTTCAATAAATCAAAAAGAATATTATCAAAGGATTCTTTTTCATCTGAACCTTCATATATATGTTCTTTTTCAGGCTTTTTAATTATTCTTACCTTTCCGAAAACCTTCTCTTTATTTTTCAGCACAGGCCATGACTTTTCGTTTAATTTTAAGACAGGATATTCTCCTTCTGTAATATGAAGGTATTTATCTGCAATCAGAGTATTTATAAGATCTTTTATTTCTTTAATGTCAAAATCCTTCATAATGCCATGAGTTGATAATTTACCAAAATCTCCCTTTAAAACCCTTATATTTCTGGAGCCTTTCAGCACCTGAGCAACAAGAGCCATGCCGAAACGTTCCTTCATACGATAGACACAGGAGAGGATTTTCTGAGCTTCTACCGTAATATCTGTCAATTCACTTTTATCATTACAGTTACTGCAATTTTCACAGTTATCATGAGGAAATTCTTCTCCGAAATACTCAAGAATATACTTTCTCAAACATTCCCCTGTATAACAGTAATCAATAATAGATTTAAGTCTTTTATGTTCAAATTCTCTTCTTTCGGGAGATAAATCATTGTGTTCTATTAAATATCTCTGTATGACTATGTCTCCGGGAGAAAAGAGTAAAATACAATCACTTTTTTCTCCGTCTCTTCCGGCTCTTCCCGCTTCCTGGTAATAAGCTTCCATATTTTTCGGCATATTATAGTGTATGACACTTCTTACATTTGATTTATCAATGCCCATGCCAAAAGCATTCGTTGCGACAATAATATTTATGTCATCATAGGAAAAAGCTTCCTGAGTCTTTGTTCTTTCTTCATCGGTGAGGCCTGCATGATATCTGCCTGCCAGAAAACCTCTTGTCTTTAATATCTCACATAGTTCATCCACTTCTTTTCTGGTGGAACAGTATATGATACAGGAAGAGTTTTTATTTTTTTCCAGATAATTCAGGATAAAATCCTGTTTATTCTCTCCCCTGATTACGGAGAAAAAAAGATTTTTACGATTAAATCCGGTAATATAAAGAGTTCCGTCTCTGAGTCCCAGAAGTTTTATAATATCCTGCCTGACTTCTTCCGTAGCAGTGGCAGTAAAGGCACTTACGACAGGCCTTTCAGGAAGTTCTCCTATAAATGGTTCAACAGATAGATAACTCGGACGAAAATCATGGCCCCAGTGGGATATACAATGGGCTTCATCCACTACAAGTAAAGAAATGGATAGGGATTTTAAGAGATCACGAAAATAATTATTATCAAACCTTTCAGGAGCAATATAAAGAAGCTTGAACTGTCCTTTTTTTGCCCTGTAAATTCTATCTTTAACCTCGGAGAAGGACAGAGAACTGTTTATAAAAGAAGCAGGTAAACCCAGGTTAGAAAGAGCATCTACCTGATTTTTCATAAGAGAAATCAAAGGAGATATTACCAGTGTCAATCCGTCCAATAGCATGGCAGGTATCTGGAAACATATGGATTTTCCTGCTCCTGTAGGCATTATGGCAAAGGTATCATTGCCTGACAGGATATTCTTTATGATTTTATCCTGACCCTGTCTGAAATTACTGTATCCGTAATATTTTTTTAATATTTTTTCCGCTTTTTGTAACAAAGTTACCCATCACCTGAATTTATATTTTTATGTATATTACATTAGTATACTTTTGCATTTTTTCATAATTTCTTTATTTTTACTGACTTTATAGTTACTGAGGTAAGCATAAATAATACATATATGCTCTCGTGACGCGTGACGGGAGGAAAACTTTTATTACA
>JBEHWO010000220.1:0-11234 GCA_040217695.1 Vulcanimicrobiota bacterium
GCGTCACGCGTTACGCGTCACGCGTTACGCGTCACGCGTCACGATAAAAAAATATGAAGCTTATACAGAAATTTTATATCTTAATATTTATATTATCCTTAAGTGTTTCACTTCTTTCTTCTGACGACGTGAGACCTTATATAGAGCCTGATATGGTTTTTATCAAAGGCGGAACTTTTCAAATGGGGCAGACTGATATTGCCATGCCTGTTCATCAGGTCACATTAAGTGATTTTTATATAGGAACATATGAAGTGACCAATAAAGAGTATTCTCTGTTTGATCCTGAACATGAGAATCCCGGCGACAATCTGCCAGTAGTAAATGTAACATGGGATGAAGCATGTGCCTACTGTCAGTGGCTGAGCGGGAAGACAGGAAAAACTTACAGACTTCCCACAGAGGCTGAATGGGAATATGCCTGCCGCGCCGGAACCACTACCGAGTATTACTGGGGCACAGAGATGGATGATGAGTTCTGCTGGTATTTTGGTAATTCAGAAGGGAAAGTCCATCCTGTGGGCCAGAGAAAGCCGAATTTATTCGGCCTCTATGATATGATGGGAAATGTATGGGAATGGTGCAGTGACTGGTTCGGTGATTATCCGGCCGAAGAGGAAATCAATCCGGCAGGAGCAGATTTCGGAACATTCCGGGTTTATAGAGGAGGCTGCTGGTGTTATGATGCATATTGCTGCAGATCTGCTATTCGTAACAGTGGAGCCCCCATGTTCAGTTATGATTACCTGGGATTTCGGATTGTGAAACAGCCGTAAAGAAAATTATCTGCCAGTTTTAAAAAGTTTATCATTTGCATCTTTCAATCTCTGACATATAATTTTAACCAGATTGAAGGACATATCAGGATATGTTTTTAACATATAGAGGAAATCACTTTTAGAAAGTATATACAATTCGGCCATTTCTGAAGATACCCTTACAGAAAGGGTTCTTGCAGAGTCAAGAATAATTCCCATGTCTCCGAAAAGCTCGCCTTTTGTGAGCACTGCGACATTTTCTATTTCTGTATTTGTTTTATATACTGTTATTTCCCCGGATTTTATTATAAAAAGTTCTTCTGCCGGTTCTCCTTCTTTAAATACTATTTCTCGTCCTTTATATTTCTTTAACCTGATTCTCTGATTTACCCGTTCCAGTTCTCTTTCATTCAGTACACTGAAAAGGGGTATCAATTTAAAAATTTCTGTTTTATTCCTTGCAGTTTCAAGGAGAGTATTTTTCTCGGGAGAATTGATTATATGAGGTTCAGACATGAAATAATTGTAACTGCCTGAAACATAACTGAAACGAGATCCTTTATATAAATGTTCCAGTTCCCTGATCTGTTTTTTCTTTTTCTCACTTATATCCTGAACTTCCAGCAGGGTTTTATTGGCCAATAAAGCCATTTTTAAGCCTCTGTCAATAGATTTTTCGTCTTTTTCATCCACATATATTTCAAATTCAGAAATGGCTTCTTTGTATAAATCCAATCCTTCAACATATAGAGAGACCAGATCACTTAATTCATCGGAATCCAGTTCTTCCATACCACAGAGTTCATCTTCCATAGAAGAATCTTCCAGTAGATTTTTCATTTTCCTTAATTCACTCACAAATTCTTTTTCGGAAATTCTTCCGCAGATTATTTCTTTACATGCTTTTTCAAGTTTTAAATAATTTGATGTTTTGTAATTTTTCTGTGTTTCTTCCGTTAACGTTTCCATGTTTTTTCCTCCATCTCTGCTGTTTTACATAGAAAGCTTCCTGATTATATATTCCTGTATATAAATTATTTTTATTTTTCATAAACCCTTCAGTTTTAAAAAAGGAATTTTGTATAATATCAGGGAATTATTAATTATAGTTAGTTTATAGCTATCCATAAATAATGACCTCGTAATGCGTAATGCGCAGGGATTAAACCCGTCACGCGTTACGCGTCACGACCACTTAAATTCTAATAAGTTATGAATTTCATAACAATCTATAATTAAATAATAAAATACAGAGAAAGGGTGATATTTAATGGAAATTACTTCAGCTTCTCAGGTAAAACCAGTTACTCCGCAGCAAATGCAAAAGACTGACAGAGTCCAGGAAAAGCAGGATAAAACTGCCCCGGAAGTATCAGGTGCGGAAGGAACAAAACCGGAAGGAGAAGTTTATACAAAAGGTACAAAAGATACTTCTTCCGATCCTTTATCCAAACAGGAAAAAATAAAAGAAGGTTTTGAAAAGGTGGGAGACGGAGCAAAAAACATTACAGGCGATTTCCCTGAAGAACAGAGCAGTTCGTCAGGCGGCACTGATAATGCCGGAGGAAGCACTTCTGATGTGCCGGTAAGGGATGATTTTTCAGCCAGTTTTTTAGCCGGTAATGAAACTACTGCCGAGAGAGAAACAGCTACTGATAGAAATAAACAGATTAATATAGTCGGAGATACGCCAGAAGCCCATCAACAGCGGGTAGAACTCCTGAGAAGCACTCCTCAGATAAATAAAACAAGCGGCCCTGACGGGGAAAATATGTGCGGCGGTGCCGCTCTTACAAGTGCTATGATTCTGGATAGCGGGAAAACCGACCCTCCTGATGCGGCAAAGAAAAATGCAGATGCCATCAGAGGGGTCTATGGTGATCTATGTAAAGATGAACAGGGTAAGCCTAAAAAACTTACAGAAGAACAGGATACAGCTCTGAAGCATTTAGCAGATGGAAACCTCAGTCCGAAAGATGTGGAACATCTTCAAAAAACACTTTATGAAGTCTCTCAGAGAGTTGATGGACAGGGGGAGGGCGGAGTTAATGATCAGGGAATGGCTGAAGCAGTAAGCCAGCTCCGTGCCAGAGGCGGATTTGCCGGTGGGTCAGATGTTAAATTTCATCTTAATAAAGGCGACGCTTCCCGACCAGGAGGCAGACACTGGACTGCTACTGTAGATGGTGTTCATGTAGATACATGGCCTACCAGATACGATCGTGATAATCCGGGTAAAGACCAGGGCAAAGCTCTGGTTACAGGTTTCCCCGGCGCATCTGAACCGGACCATCTTCAGAAAGGAAATAAAGGATGGGTCGCTGATGTGAGTTTTTCCGGAGATTCCCCTGTAACTATGGAATATATATCTTCAGGAGGGAAAAAACCTCCTCTGACTGTATCCTTTGATAAAAATACTTATGACGGAAAAAGCTCGGAAGAGATTAAGCAACAGGTAAATAAGGATATTACCAGGGTTCAGAATTCTGAGGCGACTATGGAAAGATTGCAAAAGCTGGAAAAAGAAAATAAAGATCAATTCGATTATGAAATGCTCGGTGCATCAAAAGAAGATAAGGACAGGTATAATGCATGGAAGGAACAAAATAAGGAAAGAGAAGAATGGGTGAAAAATCATCCTGATCTTTATGAGTGATTTATATGAGCATCGTAACGCGTAACGAGTTACGCGTGACGGGAGGAACAAATTCTCATACTTCGTTGTAACCGAGAACCGGTCATGATTGTTTGAGACGTCAAAAGTGACTGTGTCCTGTAATTAGAATTTAGTCAGAGTGAAAAGTGAAAAGAACAGGACATTACTCACTATTCACTACTCACTTTTCACTATATCCGATATATCTAAAAAATCCGGGGGCAGACGGGGTGACAGAATGAAGGATATTTATGATATGCGCATGAACAACGGTTCAAGGCATTTTGCTGCTCTGCCTCAGACAGTGCTCTGGTATGAAGTAAGAGACCATGTGGGTAAGCTGCCGGGAGCAGTATTGACCGGTTTTATATGCGATGACATTACGGAAGCATGGATTGATTTTACCTGTTTGAATTATAAATTCTCCATCAATGACCAGTTCGGTGATTACTGGTTTTTTGTAGATGAGCCGGCATGCCCCGATGAGATTCTTGAACATATACTGACACATTTCGAAGGTTTACTCCACGGATAATTATATTAGAACGGTTATCATCCTCGCGTCACGCGTTACGATTCTCATATAAATCTTTACATAATTTTTCTTTTTGTGTATTATATATTGATGAGAAAAAATAAAGTTGTTGCCTCAGAGAAATACAGTGACAGAAAATCTCTTATATTGTTTTCCATATTTATCTTTCTTTTTACTCTTATTATTTACTTACTGACTGCTTTCCCGTCCCTTTCACCTGTCGGAGACGGAGCAGAACTTGTAACCAACTCATATCTCCTCGGTATAAACCACCCTCCCGGCTATCCCCTTTACAGTATGGTGGGACATATTTTTCTATTTCTTCCTGCCGGGAATATTCCCTTCAGATTAAATCTTATGTCTTCTTTTTTCTCATCCCTTTCATCTGTTCTTATTTTTTTAAGCGCTTTTCTCTTATTTAAACATAAAGTGTCTGCCATTATTACGGCTTTAACTTATTCTTTTTCTTATACCTTCTGGAAACTTTCTGCATGTACAGAGGTTTTTACGCTGAATTTATTTTTTGTCATTTCTATGATATATGTTCTGCTACTCAGACGGGAAAGAAACGGCAGGGAAGATAATATCCTTTATATATTCGCTTTTCTCTTCGGCCTGAGCCTCTGTCATCACCATACGGTAATTTTATTGTTTCCTTCATTTTTTTATCTACTCTTTACAGACAGACAGGGTATTTCTTATAAAAACATTTTATTTTCTTTTATATTCTTTCTGATTGGACTTATTCCGTATCTCTATATACCTCTCAGAGCCGGTTCATCTCCTCTGAACTGGGGAGGCACTGATTTACATGGAATTATCGGTGTAATATCAAGAAGGGGCTATGGTTCCGTAAGCCTGAGTGCATCAGGAAATGCCGGGACTTTTACCGGATTTCTTCATACCATGTCTGTGTATTTTACATCTCTTGCAGGTCAGTGGACTCTATTATTTATTCCTCTCTTTCTCTTCGGAATCTTTCAATCTTTCAGGAAAGACAGAAAGATTTTTTTATTTTTTCTGTTAATATTGATTCTGTCCGGTCCGTTTTTTCTCCTTATAGCGTCTCCTTCATCAGAAGAAGGATGGAAATGGCTCATAGAGAGATTTTATTTGCCTTCTTTTCTTGCCATTACATTTTTCACAGGTTTTTCCATTCACTTTATTACTGAAAAAATTAAAAAACTTTCTCTGTCCTATTTACTTTTATTACTTATCTTAGTCCCTCTTATTTATAACTATGGAAGGGTAAATAACAGCACTAATTATTTATATTATGACTACAGTAAGAATCTTCTCAACAGCCTTCCTGAGAATTCTGCTCTCATCTGTAAGAGCGATCTGTGCGGCATGGCAGTCATGTATTTTCAGCATGTGGAACATTTCAGGGAAGACGTGAAGGTTTTTCACTATGGTCTTTTAGGATCTGAGTGGTATAAACGTCAGATGAAAGATTTCTATCCTGATATTTTTGCCGGTTCACCTGGCAGAAATGACATTATAAAAATGATTGCCCTGAAATATCCTTTATATTTTGATATACCGCCGGAAGAATTTTCCGGTCATATAACCTGCTGCGGTCTTGTTTACAGCTTCTCCTCTGACAACAGTCATAAACCTGAGAAAATTTTAACATTACTGGAAGAGGGGTATAAATTCAGAAACAGTCTTGAACCCTGCCGGTACAATGAATATTTCAGCAGAGAATTACTGAAGTTTTATTCCACTGCTTATTACATGACAGGCATGGAATTAGAAAAAGAAAATCTTTACGGAGATGCAGAAAAAGCTTTTACGAAATCACTGGAACTCTATAAATTCCCTCAGGTATATAACAGTCTGGGATTTATTTATTATCTCCGTGAAGATTATAAAAAAGCTATGGAATATTATAATAAAGCCCTGGAGTTTAAAGAAGATTTCCCTGAGCTCTATTGCAATATGGCTCTTCTTTATAGAAAAGAGGGAAATTTAGACCTTGCAGAAGAGTTTTACAGAAAAGCCATCACCTGTTCTCCTGATGATTTTGAAGCTTATTTCAATATGGCTCTTGTATATCTTGAAAAAGGTGACCTGGATAAAGGAGAAGAATATTTTAAAAAATCTCTTGAATTAAATCCTGATAATCCTGCAGTTTATTCAAATCTTGCAGTAATTTATGATAAGAAGGGTAATATAGAAGGTGTTATAACTGCTCTGAACAGATCTGTAGAGTTAAATCCGTCTGTACCTGAACTTCAGTATAATCTGGCTGTAACTATGATAAAAGCCGGCAGATTTAAAGAAGCCAGAATTTTATTTAATAAAGCCTTAGAACTGGGATATCCTGAACAGGAGATTTCAAATAAATTAAATTATATAGATTTATATGAAAAGAGTAAAAGGTGAAAAGTGAAAAAACGGGATCTTACTTGCTTTTCACTTTTCACTACTCACTTTTCACTGAACATTACCGCTTAAATATTATTTGCCATACTCACAAGTATATCTAAAAGCCTGTCAACATTTCTTCCGTCTTCTGCAGAACCGAATATGAGAGGCGCTCTGAGATCTGCAGGGAAGAATTTTTTTGAAATCTCCATGGTATCATCAATATTATCCACTGCAATATCCCTTTTGTTTACAAATATTACATAGGGAACATTGTATTTTTTTATTTCTTCCATGATTTTTTTATCTTCTTCTCCCGGTTCGCTCGAACCATCCATTACAAGAACACCTATCTGAACACCATATGCTACGACATCTCTTATTTTCTCCCATCTGTCCTGGCCGGGAGTGCCGAAGAGATTGAAGTTAATATCTTTATAGACTGTATGGCCGAAATCCATTGCCACAGTCATACCTTTATGTTCTATATTCAATGCATCCGGGATTATTTTTGATATAAGAGAACTTTTTCCCGCTTCTCCCCGTCCGAAAAAAACAACTTTTACGTTTTTCATATTTTATCCTTCTTTCCCGCGTCACGCATTACGCATTACGCATTATGAATTTTTATTTAATGCCAGTTAATCCGGCTATAGTGTTTCCCAGGATATCTTCTTTTTCTTCTTCCGAAACCCTGGCTGTTGTAGCTCTCAGTATTTCATATTTAATATCCATCTGCGGAGCATTACTTCCGTAAATGACCCTTTTTGATCCCAGTTTTTTTATCATATTTTCTATAAAATCCTGTCTGTATATGCCGGACGTTTCTACAAAAACATTCTTATGTTCTGCAAGCATATTTTCAGCATCATAAAGAGCCATACCGCAGATGTTAATCTGTCCGCCGCTTGTGGCTATAATATTTACGTCAGGAAATTCTCCTGCTATATCACCTATCTGAAGAGGTTCTGATACCCTTACATGTCCTCCCGATACCATAACGGGAATTTTATATTTTCTGGCTCTTTCCATAACAGGATAAACAATTGTTGAATTTACGGGAAAACATTCTTCCCATGGATGGAGAAATATTCCCTTTAATCCGAGTTCATTAATACATCTGTCTATCTCTTTTAAGGCTTTTTCACCGAGCCAGGGATCTATCCTGCAGAATCCCGTAAATTTTTCTGGATTTTTTTTCACTTCTCCTGCGATAAAATCATTTTCCGGTTTTAGTTGATATTTATATGGTTTTACAGGACACAGCACTGCTCTGTCTATATTGCATTCATCCATTGATTCAATCAGTTTTTTTACTGTCAGATTATATCCGAATATGGATTTTCCCGGATGTACATGGCTATCTATTATCACGTTTACTTCCTCCTTTTAATAGTTTTTACTTTATCCAGAATTCTGATAATATTTTCTGAAAAAAGGAGTTTGAGTTCTTTTTTAGAGAGTCCGGCCAGTTCAACTTTTTTCTTTTCAAGTAATGGATCGCATCCGGGGCCGTCGCTTGCAAATAGCACCCTTTCTGCGCCTATTCTTTTAACTGTTTCTTTAATAAGATAGGGATAGGGCATGGCAGACGTTTCAAGTATTATATTGGGATATTTCTCGGCTGCCCTTATGGCATCGTGAACATGGAAATATCCTCCCATATGTCCCAGAATAATGGTAGCTTCAGGACATTGTTTTGCCGCCTCTGCAATCTGAAGAGGGAGTGTATATTCTTCATCACCGCAGTGAAACAGTGTGGGCGCGTCAAATTCCGCAGCTTTTTTTATGAGTCTTACAGTCAGTTCGTTTCCCGGATGAATGCCATAACCTACAGGATGGAGTTTCAGACCTTTCATTCTGAGTTTTGTTATGGCAAGAACCAGTAATTCTTCTGCTACTATACCATAGGCAGGATTTAACCTTGCAAAACCTATCAGTCTTCCTGAATGTTTTTCAGTAGCTTCCGATACATAACGGAGAAGCTCCGTATCACTTCCCGGCATATCGGAATAGGTCATTACAATGGCTTTGTCAATACCTGCTCTGTCCATTAATGTTAAGAGTCTTTCAGGAGGCGAATCCCAGCTTGAACCTTTGAGTTCCTGTATGTGGGCATGGGCATCTATAATCACAGGGCAATTCCCCTTTCAATGGTAATTTAATCTGCTTTTATTCTATTTATTCAGGGGGAATCCTTTAACGAAAGTACCCGTATTTTTCGTTAAGGCCGAATAAAGCTGCAGGAATTTTTCGAATAATCTTATGATTTTACATACAATGGAAAGAGAAATCTATTATAAAATATTCAGGGCGAAGAGTGAGTGGTGAAAAGTGAATAGTGAAAAGTGAAAGGCGAAAAATAGGGACGAACTGGGTTCACCCGGTACCTGTGAAAATATGTATCACTCATCACGCATCACGCATCACGATTTTCATTTATTGAAAAAATATTTCTTACTTCTTCACTGCTGTTACAGTTGCATGCTTTACGGGCCATTTCTTTTAATGATTTATAATTCAGTGATTGTATCTTTTCTCTTATGTGACGTATATTCCCCGGTACCATGCTGAACTGCCTTATGCCACATCCGATTAAAACAGGAATTATCTCCGTATCTCCTCCTATTTCTCCGCAGACACTTACATAGAGTCCATGTTTTTCTGCCGTATCTGCAGCCATAGCATAAAGTTTTAACATGGCAGGGTGTATCGATAGATACCAGTCTTTCAAAACAGGTGATTCACGATCTGCAGCCATGGTGTATTGAACCAGATCATTTGTGCCTATACTCATAAAATCTATTTCCGGTATCATTGTTTCCATACAGAGTATTGAAGCAGGAGTCTCAAGCATAATACCAAGAGGAGGCATTTTTATATTTAATTCTCCACAGATTTTTTTTATAATACTTTTTGCTTTTATTACATCGTCACGGCATGATATCATAGGAAGTATTATCCGTGGATTACCGTAAACAGAAGCTTTTACTATTGCTTTTACCTGAACGGTGAAGATTTCTTCGTTCCGGAGTGAATATCTTATGCCTCTCAGACCGAGAGAAGGATTATTTTCTTTAAGAGGCGGGAGGTATGACGGCCATTTGTCTGCCCCCAGGTCAAGGGTTCTGAATGTTACGGGAAGGGGGGATAATTTCTCCAGGATTTTTTTATAATCTTCATATAAATCTTTTTCTGACGGCATACGGTTAAGATAGGCAAATTCCGTTCTGTATATGCCCACTCCTTCTGCCTGTGAGTTTATTACATCCTGCACTTCTTTATAATGAAGGATATTTGTAAAAAGGATAATTCTTTCTCCGTCCACTGTAAATGTAACTTCAGGGGAAGGTTCTGTCAATAATGTTTCAGAAAGGGCGGTAATTTTATTTTTATAATTTCTGAACTTTTCTTCATCTTTATGAGAAATGACAAATCCTTCGTTACAGTCAAGAATTATTTCTTCTCCTTCTTTCAGGGAAGTTGTTGCATCAGTCTTTATCATTCCCGGTATTTTAAGGGATCTTGCCAGTATGGAACTGTGTGAATTTACTGATCCTTTCTCCGTAATTATTCCGGATAACATCTCAACATGTTCCAGTATTTCTGAAGGAGTTATTTCAGGTGATATTAATATTATTTTTTCATCTGTTCCCTTATGTTCTCTTCCGCCTGTTAAAATTCTGAGAATTCTTTCCGCTACATCTTTAAGATCTGCCCATCGATTTTGAAACAACTGGCCCTGTATCTGAGAAAATATTATTTCCAGTTCTTTTAATTTATTCTGAAGTGCTTCTTCTGCTTTTATTTTTTCTTTTTCTATAATTTCAACAGTGCCGTCTATCAACATGGGGTCCTGGAGAAAACACAGATGGGCTTCAAATATGAGGGCCTCTTTTTCTGAAAGTTTCTGTGACGTTTTGTCTCTTAACTGTTCCAGTTCTTCTTTACATGTCAGTACAGCATGATTTAATCTGTCTTTTTCTTCTTCTACAGATGAAAAATCCCTATGAGATATCTTACCTGACTTTTTTACAATAAAAATCCTCCCTGCTCCGATGCCGGGAGAAATTATTTCGTTTTTGTCCAATGTTTTCAGCCTCTTTGTAAAATTTATTTCTGCCATTACAAATTATTGTCCGGTCTCCATTCCTTTTTCTATAAAATCTTTTAAAATCTCCGCTAATTCTTCTTCTCCTTCTACTTCCATGATTATTTCATCATCTTTTTTCAGTCCCATAGAGAGTATGCCTATTAAACTGTTTGTCTGAATTTTTTTTCCGTTATTTACAAGCCACACTTTCGTGCCCGGAAATTCCTGTACTTTCTGTATGAGTAATGTAGCAGGTCTTGCATGGAGATCCTTTGGTATTTTTACATTTTTGCTTATCATATAAACAATCCTTTATATTCAGGGATGAAATTTACTTTCCCGTTACGCGTCACGCGTCACGCGTAACGCGTGACGATTCTCCAAAACCCTTATCCCTCCGGTATCTATAGAAAATTCCATTACTTTTGCTCCTCCCTCTTCCAGGGCAGAAACAACATTGTCTTTCTTTTCCGGTTCAACCAGTGATATCATACATCCCCCGCCGCCGGCACCACAGATTTTACTGGCCATAGCTCCGGCTTTCCCGGCTCTTTCCATTAAGAATTCTATTTTTTCAGTTGTCACGCCTTCTGCAAGGTTTTTTCTGTTTTCCCATTCTTCTGCCAGAATATAAGAGAGGGAAGAGAAATCTTTATTGATTATAGAAAGCCTCATTTTTTCAGCAGTTTTCTTTATGTTTTTCATAGGCCCCACTGCTTTGCCGTCAATATATCTTTTCATCATTTCCCAGTTATTTGTGCCGGAAAATCTGGATTCGCCCGTATAGGAGAGTATAATTCTTTTTTCCAGTTCTTTTATGTC
>JBEHWO010000221.1:0-11200 GCA_040217695.1 Vulcanimicrobiota bacterium
CCCTTTACTCCTATGAAAAAAGATAATCTATCTGCCTGGATGTGTGCCAGATGTGACGGAGAAAATTACGGAGATATTATACTATATCGTTTTCCCAAAAAGAAAATGGTCTATGGCCCCGGTCAAATAGAAGCCCGTATCAATCAGGATACGGAAATATCAAAACAACTTTCATTATGGAACCAGGAAGGTTCAGGTGTAATAAAAGGGAATCTTCTCGTAATACCTCTGGAAAATTCCCTTATATATGTAGAACCTTTATATCTGAAAGCAGAAAAAGGCCAGTTACCTGAATTAAAAAAGGTTATATTAGTCTACGGAAGCCAGATAGTTATGGAAGACAATCTTGAAAAATCAATAAAAACTATGTTTAACATATCTGAAAACCATGTAATTCCTGTCAGTGAAAAAGAAAAAACTATTGAAGTAATGGCAGGAGAAGCACTGAAACATTATGAAAAAGCCATGGAATATATGAAATCCGGGAACTGGGCAGGTTACGGAAAAGAAATAGAACACCTAGGCAGGATATTATCAGGGATGGATAAATTTAAGAATGATACGAAGAAAGGAATGAAAGATGATAAAAAATAATACACTCTTCTGTCTGTTAATATGTATAATTATTTTATGCGGATGTGAAACGCCCTTTGATGGTATTGATACTTCAGGTGTGACTCAATCACCTGAAGCCAGTGTATCTGCAGATATAACAGAAGGCGGAGTAAACAGATATCTCAACTTTATGAGCCTGAACTATGGAGATACTGTTATATCAGGTGCATTTCATGACTGGCGCCCTGAAAGTAAATACAGGTTAAAAGCAGGCTATCATAACGGATATGATTTTGCCGCACCTGCCGGTACAGAAGTTCCTGCAGGATGGGAAGGTAAAGTGACAGATATTATATACTGGGGATATGGGGAATTTGCCGTTAAAATAAAAAAAGGTAAACAGATGACCCAGTACGGACATCTGAATAATCTGAGAGTATGTATAGGGCAGAAAGTAACGGCAGGTCAGACGATAGGAAAGATCGCAGTAAACCATGTAGATGTAAAAATGAAGATAAACGGATATTATTATGATTTCGGGAAAAGCAGTGAGTAGTGAAGAGTGAGTAGTGAGTGGTGATTACTGGTAACCGGTCACCGGTCACTGAATTACTCTTCCACATCGGAGGAACATCCGTAAACAAAGCCTTTCTTTGTTCCTGCAAGGACATAGCCGGAAGATATAGCCGGAGACGTCAGTATTTCCCCTTCGAGAGAGACTGCATAATGGGTAATATTCAATCCTTCTTCGGGAAGGAAATTTTTCGAGGAATCAAGCTCTATAGAATAAAGCTTTCCGTCAGCGGCGCCGACATAGAGAGTACCGTTGGCGTAAACAGGTGATGAACTAGACACACTTTCTATATTATATTCACGAAGTCTGTTACCTTTAAGCATATCAATAGTATATAAGGTTTTACCTCCTGTTGCCAGATAGGCAAGTCCTTCACCTGCTGCAGGAGATGCGAACAATGATGACGGAGATTTAAATTCCCACATCAAGGTACCCTGTTTTGAATTCCAGGAATAAAGACTGTTTTCGCAGACCAGTAACACTGCATCCTGATATATGACCGGAGAAGATCTTACAGGACACCCTACATCATAATCCCATATTTTGTTCCCTTCTTTAGCATCAAGAGCGAAAATTCTCTCATTTTTACTGCAACAATAAACAATATCTTCACATACTGCAGGAGAATAACTGTTGTTTCCTTTAGTAATATATTCCCATATTTCCCGGCCTGTTTTTGCAGACAGAGCATAAAATGTTCCGTCTGTAGAACCAAAATATATCTGTCCATAGGCTACGGCAGGTGAAGATGTTACAGGACTTGTGGCTTTAAATTTCCATACGAGAGAACCATTATGTCTGTCAAGAGCATAAACATACTGTCCACCGGTAAAAAACAACCAGTCTTTTGCTACGGCAGGAGTTGAAGCCACAGGTGTACCTGCTTTAAATTCCCATAGTTTCTCACCATTCTCCATATTAATGGCATAGAGGGTACCATCAAGGGAAGAAAAATAAGAAATACCCTTATAAATAGACGGTGAAGCATTTATTGAACCTTTAGTGGCAAATTTCCATCTGATTTTCAGAGGAGGAAGCAGTTCGGTTTCTTCATCATTAAATCCGTTATGAGTAAGACCTCCCATAAACATAGGCCAGTCACTGGAAAAAAAGTCAACAGAAAGATCCTCATTTATAGGGGATTCACCTGACATTTCAACATGTACATCAGGTTCCGAAGAAGATCTGTCAAATCTCACAGCTTTTTTTAATCTGGCAAAGAGACCTTTTTTCTTCAGATTATGTAATGTAGAAGTTTCAGGCATTTCTTCTTCCTTTATCTCATCAGAAGATGGCATAGTCGATGCCATGCCGGAAGAAGCCCCTACCTCTTCAGGCAAATGTTCTGCAAGAAACTTTTCTACATCATCTTTACTCAGGACAAGAGTAGATCTTTCTGTTAAAGGCCCCTGTTCCATAAGCTGTTCTACTTCGGCTTTTTTCAGAGAAAGCTCTCTGTATTCTTCTTCAAGGAGCTTTTTTTCCTCTTCCAGATTATTCAAATCAGCTTCAAATTTAATTCTATCTTCTTCCAGTCTCTTCCATTCCATTTCTATATGAGACTGTAATTCTTTTAATTGTATATTACCATACTGTTCCGATAGTTTTTCTTTCTCATTTTGAATGAATTTTCTCTGTTCTTCCAGTTCAAGGAGAGAACTCTCAAGTTCCTCCTTCAAAATAGCTATTTGCTGATCTTTATTTCTTATCGTATCAAGAAGATTATTGTCTCTATTATCTTCAGTTTTTCTTTGTTCAATTTGATTCATAAGGGATTTTAAATTTTCCCTTTCTTCTGCCAGTTCAATCCAGGCAGATTCAAGTTCTCTTTTTTCTGCATCGAGTGTATCTATATCAATAGCTTTCAATAATTCTCTGTCTTTTTCCAGACCGGCCCTTTCTGCTTCCACTTCTTCTCTGTTCTGGGAAAGTTTTTCCCATTCTTCTTCCAGTTCTGTCATATTATTTTCTTCAGCTTTTCTGAGTTCATTCCAGGCTTCTTCAATTTTTTGCTTTTCAAGAGAAATAAAATCCATATCTTCTTTTATTATCTTTTTATCCTGAATTGAAACTTTTAACAGTTGAAGTTCTGAAGATAAATCGTTAATTAAAACGTCTTTTTCAGTCTTTAACGCTTCAAATGCTTCTTTCTCTTTCTCCAGAGTCTCAATCTTCTGCCTCAGACTATCATCAATTTCCTTCTCCTGAAGCGACGTTTTTAACAGTTGAAGTTCTGAAGATAAATCGTTAATTAAAGCATCTTTTTCAGTCTTTAACGCTTCAAATGCTTCTTTCTCTTTCTCCAGAGTCTCAATCTTCTGTTTAATATCATCAGTCACATTGCCGGATTTGCTCTGTATTTCTTCAAGCTGCTTATCTTTCTCAGAAAGTTTGGATTTTAAACCTTTCAAGAGCAGGAGTAATTTGGATTTTTCTTTCACATATTTATTTTTCTCCTGTTCCAGGGATTTTATTTCTTCTTTTCTCATCAAAATATCTTTTCTGAGTGTTTCCAGTTCGTCATGTTGAGTCTGAGACGTTTCAGTATTTCTATCTAAAGCAGACAGCTTATCTGTCAATTCTCTGACAGTATTTCTATTTTTATCAATTTCATCTGAAGTTCTGGCCAGTTCATTCTCATAGGTTTCTTTTTCTTTCTGTAACTCTGTTAATTTTTGCTGAAGTAAAAGTAAATCTTTATTCTGTGCCTCAAGTTCCCTGATTCTATCATTACTCTGTTCCAGGGTTTCCATAAGGCTGTTATTACGGGATTTAATCTCTAAAAGTTCTACATCGAAAGAAGCCATATCGTGTTCAGACATAGTACCTTTTTCCTGTAATTCCTGGTTAAGTCTGATTAATTCTTCTTTTTCCATTTCAAGAGATTGACAGGAAAGTATCATTTTTTTATTTTCCTCATTAAGGCCGTTAGTCTTCTTAATAAGGTCTATAATAGTATTTTTCTGCTTTTCATTATTTCTTATAAGTTCCTGTTTTTCCCTGTCAATATCTCTGAGCCTTTGAACCAGTTTATCTCTGTCCTCGCTGCCGGGCTTACTCTGCAACATTCTGTCTTCTGTTTCACGAAGCTGTTGTTCCAGGGTATCTCTCATTAATTGAAATTCTTCCTTTTCTTTCTCAAGTTCCGCAATTTTAAGTTCCAGCTGTTCTCCTTGTAATAAAGAAGCATTAAGTTGTTCTGAAAGTTGTTCATTATTCCCTGTTTCTCTTTCGGAACGGTATAATTCGTATTCTGCCTTTAAGGAAGTCAACTCATTCTGAAGATTTTCGTAATCACCAAGTTTGCTCTTTGCCTGATTGATAAACTGCTTTGCATTTGAAAATTCCTTGAGAATTCTTTCCAGCCTGTCTTCCATACTGATTTTCTCTTTATTAATCTCTGCAACATTTGTCTGGAGTATCTTTTTTTCTTCCCGTAACTCATTCAATACTGAAATCAACTGTCTGATTTTTTGAGATTGTTTATCATTACTTCCGATGAGTTCCTGTTTTTCTTTTTCAATCGACTCAAGCCTTGATTGTAAATCACCTGTTATTTTATCGGAATGAACCAGTTTTTCTCTGAGCTCATTCACCAGATTAATTAAGGTTTCACCTTCTTCTTTATTGGCATGAAAATCTTTCCTCATAGACAGTGACTCGGAACTTACTCTGTCAAGTTCATGAATAAGGTCCAGGTATTCCCTGTCCCTTGTTTCTTTCAAAGCAATCAGTTCTCTGTTAAGTTCCTCTGCCTCGGCCAGTCTGGATCTATAATTATCAAGTTCTCCTGTGACAGATACATGCTCTGCATTTAATCTCTCAAATTCCTGACTGAGATTTATATACTCATGTTCCCTTTTTTCTTTTATATCAAGGAGTTCTCTGTTATTTTCTTCCAGTTCCTCCAGTTTAGATTTAACATTATCTATTTCTCTGGCTTTTTCTATAAATTTCTTTGATTCATCCAGCCTGGCCTTGAGATCCTGGACAAGCTTAACAAGAGCATCCTTATTTTTGCCGGCTACAGCCAGATTCTTTTCCAGGTCATTCTTACTCTTCATCAAATCTTTTAACTGTTTTTTTATCTCACCTATTTCATGCTCTTTTTCTTCACTGCTCTCTTCTGCTTCTTTTTTATTCTTTCTTAACTCTTCTGCTTCTGCCTGAAGTTCTGATATTTTCTTTTCTTTCTCTTTATTTAATTCCTGTGCCCCTGTAAGTTTTTTAGAAATACTATCAAATTCATCAAGCTTCTCTAGTAATTTCTTATTTTCTTCATTTTTCTTTGTAAGTTCCTGGGCAAGCCTGGCAAGAGAATTATTTTTCTTCTGAAGCTCTTTCACCTGTTTTTTCAGATGTTCAATTTCTTCTGATTTGTCTGTTTCAAGGTCGCCGAGCTTCTCCATGTATGATATGCTGTTACTCTGAGTTTCTTTTAATTTCTCTTCAAGTTCTTCGAGCTGTTCTTCAAGAAGAGAATTTTTACTTTTAAAGGAAGATAGTTCTTCCGTAAGTTTATGAAGTTTTTTATCACTTGTGTCTCTGAGACTTTCAAGGTCAATTATCTTATTATTAAGCATTTCTATTTCATCTGATGTCTCCGTATCAGTACGTCTGGCCACAGAATCTAATTTAACTTTAAGTTCCTTGAAAGATTTCTTTAATTTTACATTTTCTTTATCCTTTTCCACTATCTCTGTTTCAAGTTTTTCAGAGCTTTCTTTCAATAATTCTCTTTCATGCTCAAGAGATTTGTTTTTCCTCTCAAGAGTTCTTATCTGCTGACGTCTTTCTTCCAGGTTTTTCAGAAGCAGTTGATGCTCTTCTTCAAGGAAATCAAGGCTTTCAGCCAGTTCATTCTTATCCTGTGAAACAGGTTTTATTCTGTCTATTTTTTCGGCAAATTTAACCCTTGTAGAATCCTCTATTACTTTCACATCAGAAGGAGACAGTTCGAGTATTCTTTTTAATTCGTCCAGATAGACCCTTTCATCTTCACCCATGAGGCCATCGCTCCAGCATGCTTCAAGGGCGTATCTGTAGGCATTTCTTGCATATTTTTTTGTCTCCCCTGCTTTTTTTACTTCTTCCTGGATCTTCTTCTGTTCATCTTTTTCCTGCACTATGCCTCTCTGAGGGATCTGCCTGATACCTTTTTTAATATCTTTTTTACGTTTTTCTTTCTGCCAGTCAAGAAGTTTTATAACAAGGTTAACTTTTTTTTCTGACGTAAATTTACGAAAAGACTTGATTAGATCTTTTGCATAATCGTGGGAGGAAAATCTCACATCACCCTGATAACTGGAATATTCCAGGGAACCATCACCTGTTACTCTCCAGTAGAAAAAAATCTGATTGCCAAAACCCTTCTGGTATTCCTTAACTATAAAGAAAGGACTCAGATTTAAAACAGGAAAATTTTTATCTACTGTGGAACTCATATAAACCTTTTCCTGTGCAAAATAATTATCGGAATAATACTCTGTTTCTTCAAGACTGAGAGCACCGACACAATCAATAATTTCATGGCGAACCTTACCTTTTTCATAGGCTGCTTTTTTCACATAAAACAGTTTATAAGCAATGAGGAATTTAAGATTTGAAATAATATTATCAACTACAGGAATAAAAAGTAATAATAAATCTTTTATCTGATTTATGCTCAAATCTTCTCCGTGATTTTCAACAGCATCAATAAAATCAGGCACAAGAGCAAAAAAATCCGAAGGAGTCAGTTCCTCTTTCAGTATATTACCTTTAAAAAGGAAAAAATCATCTTCACATATTGCTTTGTAGGCCTTCAGAGGAGCCTTTAAATCCGAGAAAGGAGAAAAGTAAAAATTATACAGTTCATTGACAAGTAATTTCTCACCTTTTTTATTATAAAGCCTGAGTATGTCTTCCAGGAAAAGGATCCATTCTTCTATCCCGGGTTCTACAAGTTTCTCAAGATTTAAATTGACATTTAAATCATCTATAGTATCTCTTATATACTGGGCCACTACAATAGAAGAGAAAAACCTTATAACTGTTTCCATAAGCCTGCAGACAGAGAGGAGAATGTTTCTCGGATCGCCTGAAGATTGCTGATTTATCTGCCAGTACGCATTGGCAATAGGATAGGGATATTGTTTATAAACAAGTTCCCTGGGAATATCAGGAGGTGCTATCCTTATCTGTTCAAGATAGCCCTCTTTTATTTCAACGGATTCAAAAAATCGGGATTCAACAGATTTGAATATTTCCTGGGCTTTTTCTGCTGTTATATTAAATTTATCCTTGTATAAATCAAGTTTTTCTATTTCCTGTTCCGAGAGAGGCCCATCGGAGAGTGCCATTTCCAGAGCTGTTTCGTATATAGTATCGCCGGAACTTACATCTTCCCTGGTTTTACCTTCAGAGCTTTTCTTTGCAGAAACCTGAATTTTTCCAAGATCTTCTTCCATACAGGGGAGAGCAGATTGAAGGTCGTGGATATAGCTCCTGGGGACAAAGTCATGGCCGCATTGAGAACTCACATAATGAACAACGCCGTTTTTATTATCCTTGAGGAAAAAAACCTGTCCGCTGTTGCATAGAGGGCAATATTCCATCAGAAAAAACGGATACAGTGACACAGCAGGAATCATTTTATTAAAACTGCACAGATAAAGTTTATTTTTATCTAAATCCTTTGCAGATCTTATACTCTGAACCATAACATCCTTGAAACTGGCACCCATATAAGATTTAATAATATAATGTTTCTCAAGTTTTACAGGATCTTCTCCGACTACATAGGAGAGCTTATAAGCTGTAAAAAAACCAAGAGTACCAAGTATCTCTTCCATAGCAGGCTCCAGAAAAAGCACTCTTTCTTTAAGCTGCTTTTTGGAGAGTTTGGAATAGGTATTTTCCATAAAGGTGAAATGATATTTAAGAAGTCTCGGGGCAAAGTCATTAAAAGAAATCTGGGTTACATCTCTGCCTTCATCTTTTAATATGGATTTAAGCTCTTTATATGCCTTTGCCACATGGACATATTCGTCTTTTCTCTTGTCAAAATAAAAATCGGCCATTTCAGGCACAAGAAGCTTTTTATTATTTTCCTTGTAATACTTCAATATCTTTTTTAAAACATTGTTCCACTGATCGAGGCTGCACGTTCTGAAAGAAATGCCGGAAAGCAACTTATCAATATCTTCATTGTTATTTTCCTCCATAGTATACTGGCCTATAACAATAGAAGACAGATATTTAATTATTACTTCTATAAGATTACCGAGAACAGAATGTTTAACTTCAATCGTATCATCTGAACTGGATAAAGTAATAAAATTCTTAAAAGTCAAAGCAAGAGGATAAGGATAGGTAGAAACTATCTTCTGCTCTATATTCATATAAAATTTATGTCCCTGTAAAATTAAAATTTAAACTTATTATAACATAAGAAGATAGAAAAGAAAACTACATAGTTGCTAAAAGTAGGTAAAAGATGTATAATAAAATGCGTGATGCGTGATGCGTGATGCGTGATGCGTGATGCGTGATGCGTGATGCGTGATGCGTGATGCGTTCAGGTCAGTAACTTTAAACTCTCAACTCTCAACCATATAATAGTTTAACTGGAATAAAAATTCCTATACATTTAAATTATTTAACGAATCTATGGAAATAATAGCCTGTCATAACTGTACTGATTTTGATACCTTTGCCTCTATGGTAGCAGCGAAAAAGATCTATCCTGACGCAAGTCTTGTTTTCTCAGGAATATTTGATACAAATGTAAAGAAATTTATGACTTTACATAATGATCTTGCTTCTTCTACAATTTCCATAAAAAATATAGATGTATCAAAGGTAAAAAAACTCATAATTGTAGACACCAGATTGCCGGACAGACTGGGGCCTTTAAAAAAAATACTGGATAATCATGAAGTTGAAATACATGTATATGACCATCATCCTTACCATCAGGAAGATATAATAGGTTCTGTAAATGTAATAAAAAGTGTTGGCTCCACAGCAACCCTTCTGGTAGAAATAATAAAGAAAAAAAATATAACCTTGATACCTGGTGAAGCCACACTTTTTCTTCTTGGTATATATGAAGATACAGGTTCTCTTACATTTTCCACTACCAGAACGTTAGATATAGACATGTCGTCCTATTTATTATCAAGAGGGGCAAACCTGGATATTGTAGCAAGATATATAAACAGACCTCTGTCAGATGATCAGAGATCTCTTCTCAATCAGCTTATACTTTCATGTGAGACGTATAATTTCAATGGTTTTCAGATAATTATAGCCATATCGGAGGTAGAAAAATATATTCCCAAGCTTGCCCTTCTCACACATAAAATGATTGAACTTGACAGGAAAGATGCCTTTTTCACCCTGGTAAGAATGAAAGAAAAAACATATATAGTAGCAAGAAGTTTGAGTGAATCTATTGATGTCAATCTCATGCTCAGATCCTTCGGAGGAGGAGGCCATATGGCAGCTGCTGCTGCAACGGTAAAAGAGAAAGACATAAACAAAATAAAAAACAGACTTCTGGAAATACTTGAAAGAAATATAAAACCTGCTCTCGTAGCACAGGACATCATGTCTTTCCCTGTCAAAACTGTAGAAAGCACCCTGAAAGTATGTGACGCAGTAGATATAATGAGAGAACATGGACACAGCGGACTTATTATAGAACATGAAGGGGAAATATGCGGTATAATATCTTTAACAGAGCTGAAAAAAGCTTCAGAACATGGCCTGTCCCATGCCCCTCTGAAAGCTTATATGACAAGGGACTTTATAACAGCGCCTCCCAACATGCCCGTATCAAAACTTCAGGAATTGATGGCAGAACAGCAACTGGGAAGAATCCCTGTAATGTCAGAAAATAAACTGGTAGGAGTGGTAACAAGATCGGATATAATAAGAACAATTCACGGAACAAGATTATGCACGCCTCATCAGTTCCCTACCAGGATAGATGACATGGCAAGGCTCCCACGTATCATTCAAACCATTTTGAGACAGGCAGGACAGACAGGAGACAGGGAAAAAATTCCTGTTTATGCAGTAGGCGGTTTTGTAAGGGATCTATTGCTCGGCATAGAAAACTTTGATCTTGATCTTGTAGTAGAAGGTGACGGCATAAATTATGCACAGAAACTTGCCTCATGCACAGGAGGAGATTTAAAAATTCATCATGCTTTCGGTACGGCAGAATTAAAAATACCCCGGGGATATCGTATTGACATAGCCTCTGCCAGAGCAGAATTTTACAGCCAGCCGGGAGCTCTTCCGAAAATAAGATACTCTTCAATAAAACAGGACCTTATAAGAAGGGATTTCACAGTAAATGCCATGGCCCTTGGTCTTAATTCGGACAACTTCGGGCAGATTATAGATTTTTTCAGAGGAGAAAAGGATCTTGAAAGTGGTCTCATCAGAGTACTTCACAATCTGAGCTTTATAGATGACCCCACGAGAATATTCAGAGCCATAAAATTTGAACAGAGATACTTCTTCACAATTGAACCGCATACCGAAAGGCTCATAAAAGGAGCTATTAAAAATAATATACTGGAGAAGATATCGGCAGAAAGACTTCTCGATGAACTGGTAACATTATTAAATGAAAAAAGACCTATTTCTTCTATAAAAAGAATGGATGAACTGGGAATAATGAAAGCAATCCATCCTGGTATAGAAATAAACAGGGAAATACTTGAACTGCTCAATGAAATATATAAAAATTTAAGCAATAAACACTATGTAAAAGATATAGATATAACGGAATGGCTGGTTTATTTTCTTGCCTTTACTAAAAATCTGTATCCGGAAGAGATAAAAAAAATAGGAAAAAATTTAAAAATCAGGCCTGAACTGGTAGAAAAACTCCTGTGGGAAGTTAATCATTGCATAAACCTGAGTAATCCTGACAGACTGAATCCCAGTATTATATGCAGAGAACTGTCCGGTCTGTCAATGGAATTTTTGTTTTATATGATGTCAGAGATAAAAAATAAAATTGCCAGAAGAAGAATAATAAATTATCTTACCAGATGGAGACATGTAAAATCC
>JBEHWO010000222.1:0-11162 GCA_040217695.1 Vulcanimicrobiota bacterium
AAATAATATTGCAGAAATTATAGAATTATCGGAAGACATAGTAAGAGAAATTCTACAGAAAATGAAGGACGATTATAAAGACAGAGGTATAAATATCCGTGAAATAGCTGACGGTATAGAAATGTGTACCAATCCTTCCCTCTATCATCATATAGAAAAAATGCACAAGGTAACAGCCAGCTCAAGCCTGTCAAAGGCAGCACTGGAAACTCTTGCCATAATAGCATACAATCAGCCCATAACAAGGGCAGAAATAGAAGAAATAAGAGGCGTAAGGACAGCAAAAATAATCTCCATTCTTCTGGACAGGAAATTAATAAGAATTGCAGGGAAATCAGATAAAGCAGGCAAAGCCTTTGTCTATGGCACAACAAAACAGTTCCTCAGACATTTTGGAATAAAATCACTTGATGAACTGCCTGATATTAAGAATTTTAAGTAGTGAAAAGTGAAGAGTGAAAAGTGAAAAGTGAAGAGTGAAATTTACGCGTAACGCGTAACGCGTGACGCGTCACGATTACAGTATCACCCATCACGGCCCGACAGGAATTTTGACGGTAAAAATTGTACCCTTCCCTGTCGTACTTTGAACTTCAATGGTGCCGCCATGGCTTTTTATTATCTTATAAGAAAGGCTTAACCCGAGCCCCATCCCCTTGCCTACATCCTTGGTAGTAAAAAAAGGATCAAATATTTTCTCCAGATTTGCTTCTGATATACCGCAGCCGTTATCTTCAATGAGAGTGACAATCCAGGAGCCTTCCTGGTATGTTTTAATCCTTATTTCTCCGTGACCGTTCAATGCCTGAATGGCATTTATCAATAAATTCATAAAGACCTGATTTAACTGTCTGGGATAACATTTTATAAAAGGCAGTTCTCCGTATTCTTCAATGACTTTTATGCCATATTTCACTTCATGTCGCAGCATATTCAGGGTAGAACGAATACCGTTGTTAAGATCATAGTCTTCAAGTTCCGGCTTATCAAGACGTGAAAACTCCTTCAGATCTTTCACTATTGATTTGATTCTATCAGTACCTTCAAGAGAATCACTTATAAGGTTTTTCAGATCGTCCATTATATGATCAATCTGAAATTTTTGTTTAAGAGCCGACAGTTTAGCAGTATTATCAGAAGATAGAGACAATTCTTCCAGACCATGAAAAAAATCTTTTAAATTCTTAATATAAGTTTTAAACACCTGGAGATTGGAATTAACAAAACCATTGGGATTGTTTATCTCATGCGCTATTCCTGCAGCAAGAATGCCCAGGGAAGCCATCTTGGCAGATTGAACCAGCTGGGCCTGCGTTTCTTCAAGTTCTTTTATCTTCTCCTGAAGGAGAATGTTTATTCTTTCCAGTTCTTTTTGATATCTGGCAATTCTTTCTGCTTCAATAAGTTTTTCCTGGGTAAGTTTAAGCTTGACCAGGTTTTTTATTTTCAGGGGCAGGAGAAATCTTATATCATCATGTCTCAGAGGCTTTGTAAAGTAATCTGCCACACCTAATTTCAAACAATCTTCTATATCGCTGACTCTGCTCAGGGCACTCAGGACTATGACAGGTATGATTGTTAGAGAAGGGACTTCTCTCATAGATTTGAGCGTATCAAAACCGCTCATAACTGGCATCATTAAATCCAGTATAACAAGATCGATTTTTTCTTTTTTTAAAATTTCAAGTGTATCGAGACCGTTTGAAGCTTCGAAAAACCTATAGCCATCTCTGTCAAGTATGGCTTTAAGTAACATTCTTATAGAGGAATCATCATCTACAATCAATATCGTTTCCTGCAAAATAACCACCCCTTTTACAGTGAGCAGTTATCAGTGAGCAGTTATCAGTATAATTTATGTAATCCAGTAATAATTATGGCACCGGTCACTGGTCACCGGTCACTGGTCACTGGTCACTGTTTACCAATCACTATAAAAAAATCGGCTATCAACAGTTTCTCTATTGATAGCCGATTTTTTCAATTAAAGTCCTATTATACTTATTATAGTGGATAATACGAGAAAAGTTATTGCCAGTCCGGTAGTTATCTGATTCAGTTTATCTTCCAGAGATTTAACTCCTTTACCTTTAAATACGGACTCAGTCCTTCCTCCAAGTGTACCTGAAAGGCCTTCACTTTTTGTAGTCTGAGATAAAATTGTAAATACAAGGCATGCCGAAACTATAAAATATACTACAAGCATAACTATAGTAAAAGGACTTATACTCGTACTACTCCCGGGAACTTTAACACTCTGCACTACAGGATCTGCTGCCGGAGCAGAAGCCTGTGCCAGCGTTAATATTAAACTATTGATAAATTGATAGAACAATCGCCTTTACACCTCCTAAAACCTGAATTCATTTTAAATGTCTATGTTACCATAAATTTAAAATAAAATCAATTTTTTTTAATTTTTTTTTAATCTATAGTTTATATATGAAAATTAATTACTGACCTGAGCATAAGCATTTAATAAACGTTTTCCTCCCGTCACGCGTTACGCGTTACGCGTCACGAGATCAAATATGTGTTATTTATGCTCACCTCAGTAAATGTATCAGGTTTTGGTTCCGGGTTCCTGGTTCTGAATCTTCTTAACCCATCACCCATCACACGACACCACAAATCAGTAATCAATCAGGGTCAGATTTACCGTCATCAGCACTTACTCTGCAAGATAATACTTCAAAACCTTTACAACATATTTATTATCAGAGTCTATATTCAATTTCGGTATTATGGTTTTCACAATAAAATCATTGGGACTTGAATTTACCTGAGGTATAAAATCCAGGCCATCAAGTTCTTCTTTAGTTACGTCAAAGGGTACAGGTTTAACGCTGGCTATTGCTATAAGAGCTTCAAGCCCCGGTGTTCCTGACATCTCATATTCCCATGGCCTCTCTGCCTGTTCCGGCGGAATTTTATAAAGGCGCGATGCCGTTAAATAATTGTCCTTCTGCATCCTGTTAGGATATACAAGAAGAACACTTCCGTCAGCCTGAATACAATAAATGGTAATATAACAATTTTCACTTGCTCTGAAACTTATGAACATTCTATCTTTCTGATGATAGGTAGAAAATTCTCCCCTGTCTACAGAGAGATCGAGTATATTATTCCAGGCCGTGGTTTTCGCCGTCATGTCACCTGAAAATAATCTGGAAGAAGGATCTGTCTCATCAGGTCTCACATTCACATATTCAGGAGTCGGTGTGGCCACCGGAGTCGGCATAAGAGTGGTAGGAGTGGATTTATTCTGAGGAGTAGCTTCCGGCACAGGTGCAGCTGTTTCTTCAGGTATCCATTTTCCCCCGGTAATTTTGTAATGCAATCTGTTGGCAAGTTGATGGGCAAAATAAAATATATCACCTCTGGAGCCTTCCACATTATCGGAGAATCTGACCTGACTGGTTTTAACATTGGAAACCCATGCTCTCAGACTTATTTTATTACCGTCTATGGTATAACTGCCGGATATAATCTCTTCGGCTCCTTCTGCTGCTCCGAAATCTACAGCTTCGTTCGGATCTACAAGTGCCATTTCCCTTCTGGCAAGTTCATCCAGAATATTGTCAAAATGAAGTCTGTCTACAAGCTTAATCTGACCTGATTTTGCAAGATCGGCCATAAGCATTTCCGCAAGTTCAAAAGAAAGTTTCTGATCCGCACCTTTAAAAGGAACTACCGTATATCTGGCCTCTTCCGATAAAGCCATACATGGAATTAAGATAATCAATAATACAAGTAAAAATTTAAATTTCATAAATATCACTCCTATTCGCCTGTACCCAGTAGAGGCATACATTATAGAATCTACAGATAAACATTTCATAAATAATCTTCTATTCGCCTGTACCCAGAATGATTTCACCTTCTACCTGTCCTTTGCTCATTTTGAGAGGATGCTGTCTGTTATCGGATTCCTTTGCAACCTCTTCATGCAAATACTTATACACTTCATCGGCAGTTACAAAACCGTTTTTATCTTTATCTGCCTTACCGGAAAGACCCTGTAACAGATAATAGGTAAATATGCCATGCCCCAGTTTTTTAGACTCAAGAGCCACTTCATTGGCATCGCTTGCCGTTATGACAATACGGCCCGTGCCGGAAGAAAGTCTTTTCAGGAAATTATCGGAAATATTCCCTGCCTTTCCTCCTTCCTGACCTGCAAAGGTCTTGCCGCCCGATGCTCCACTGTAACAGGAGTCTACGAAAAATACCACTCTCTGTGCAGAGAGTCTGGTAAAAATATTACTGATTTCATCCATAGGTAAAGCAGTGGCATAAAGGTTATCGGGATCTGCGTCATAGGTAACAATATACTTACTGAGGCCGTCTCCGTCATTACTGTTATTGTCTATTTCAGGAGCGCCATGGCCAGAATAGTAAATAAATACCAGATCATCCTTCATTGCTTTTTCCCTGAGAAAGGTTCCGAGAGCAGTCTTGACCGCTTTAAGATTCGCCTGTTCGTTTAAAAGGAGCTGTACATGATCTTTAGAGAAACCTCCTTTTGTCGTCAGATAGTCATATACTGCCTGCGCATCGGAAGCACTGTAATTTAAAGGAGTCACCTTCTGGCTTTCATATTTACCTATACCTATAACTACAGCCCATACCTGTCCTTCTTTTGGTTTATACATAACAGAAATTTGCTGTACAACCTCTTTTCCCGTAGCATCTACGGCACGGATAGAAATATAATTGAGGCCCGGTTTCAGACTTACATCCTGTGTAAAGAAATACTCTTTTTTCGCAACTGCTCTCGGGCCTTTTTCCGTCCAGTCAGGATTTTTCCCGTCTTCCATTTTTCCTACATAACTGGCAATTTCAAAGCTACCTATGCCGTTTCCCGCATTTACAATTCCCTCTACAGTCAGTTTACTGTCAGAAACCTCTACCGGTTTACCGGACGTTAAATCTACAGGTTTTTTTAAGGCAATAGTAATAGGTGCTTCCAGTTGCTTTAATTCTGCCGCTATCTGTCCCTGAATACCGAATCCCTGGCTTTCCTGAATATCCAGTTTGAAGTTAACATCTTTCTGAGAAGCATCTTTAGCAGAGAAGAGAAGCTTGCCTTTTGCTTCACTTCCGGGAGGAATACTGCCTATGTCGGTTTTACTCTGATTTAATATTATATTACTGTTCTGACTTTCAAGACTTAACACTACATGTTTTGCAGTACCTTCACCGGTATTTTTCACTGTCACCCATAATTCTACTGTTTCTCCCGGATTAATAATTCCATCACTGTTTCCGGAAGAAGATCCCTGAGAATCATCATCAAACTGACAGGTATATGAAAGTTTCGCCGGTTTGACTTCTTCCACATAAGGTAATAGTACGGCAAGATTCATATCTCCCTCTTTTTTATATCCCTGACCGTCGGTTAATTTTAATTTAAACTGAAGATCTTCCTCTTTTGCAGTTTTATCTACAGAGAAAGATACTTCTTTTTCCAGTTCCACGCCGGGAGGTATATTACCTAACTCAAGGAGAGGAGTAGCTATTTTTACAGAAGAATTTTCACAGGAAATATTAACCTTTGCTCCCTGAGCTGTACCGGGGCCGCTGTTTCTCACGGTCATTTTCATGGTTACCACACTTCCCGGATTTATCTGCCTGTTTTCTCCTGCTTTTAAAATTTTATAGCTGTAAGATAAAGATGGCAGGGATACAATCTGCACGGCCATTTCCTGTCCTGATTTTCCGTAACCTTTCTCTTCGTTGAGATCAAGGTTGAATTTAACATTGCCTGAAGCCATATCGGACGGCACTGTAAAAACCAGTTTTGCCTCCCCTTCACTTCCGGGAGGAATATTACCTATAATGAATTTTCCCTGGCCCGTATGTATCTTCCGGTCTTCAGGTTTTATGGCTACAGTAACACCTTTTGCTATGCCTTTACCGGTATTTTTTACCGTCACAAAAAGTTCTACCGTTTCGCCGGCATTAATCACACCGTCTCCGTTACCGGAAGATGCTCCGGTATTATCATCATTTATTCTATAATTGTATGAAAGGGCAGGCGGTAATTCTGGAGCAGGTGTCGGAGTAGAAACAGCAATCCGAGTCGGTAAGGCAACAGGAGGAAGGGAAACAACAGCCAAAGTTTCTCTCAATTCTTTAGAATAACCACCTTTATCGGAAACAGAAATATTTAAATCCACATTACCGGCTTTAACACCGGCAGGAACCTGAAATACAAATTTTCCGGGAGCTTCCTGTCCGGGAGGAATATTTCCGATAAGGAACTGGTCCTGTAATAATTTTACACCCTGAGTAGAAGTGGAAAGTTTCAGCAATGTATCCCTCGCAGTTCCTTTCCCGTTATTATTCACAGTTACCCATAATTCCACGATTTCATCCTGAGTTATCTTACCGTCTCCGTTACCGGAAGAAGCACCGCTCAAATCGTCATCAATACGGGTTTTCAGGGCAAGTTCGGGAGAAGCTTCTCCGACTACTGCAATCTGATAATTATCGGAAAATTTCTCACAGTTTTTTCCTTCTATGTTTATGTTAATATCGGCAGAACCTGTAGTAATATGGTCTCCTGCCTTCATTGCGACTTCAAACTGTCTTGTTTCCGAAGCACTTATGGAACCTATATCTATTACTGCAGGGGTGACATTAACATCACTGTTTTTAGAAGAAATTTTCAATTTGATACCTGTTCCCTCTTCCTGTGTGGTATTTGAAAGAAGTATATTTAATACGGCAGTTTCGCCGGGTTGCAGTGTTCCGTTACCGTTACCCATCTGTTTATCATTTACTTCACAGGTACAGGTAAATGTAACTTTTTTTATTTTCGCTATCGTATAACCTTCAGGCCCCCACTGAGAAGAATTACCGGCTAAAAGTGCTTTACCGTAAGAAAGGGCATTTTTATAGCATCCTGTATTCCAGCTGTCACCGTGAAATTTTCCCCACATAATATCCTTACATGTGGAGGAAATATTCAGCAGAGAAACCTTTCCCTGTTCTGAGGCAATCACTGCAGACAGATTTCCTCCCATATTCAAAAGTGCCGGAGATGAAAGGAGACGTCCCGAAAGTTTATATTTATCCTTCATGGTGCCGTCTTTACCGTTATATATGTAAAAATATTCATCCCATGAAGTAACGGCAACAATTGTAGAACCTTCTATATCCGCCATGACAGGAGACGAGCTTATCCAGTTGCCTGTAATCTGTTTCCATATTAATTCTCCCTTATTTCCGTCAATAACATAAAGGCAGTTATCATATGACCCGACTGCTATATCAATTTTCCCGTCAGAATTTACATCTCCCAGTGAAGGAGTGCAATCTATTGAATCTCCTGCCGTATATTTCCACAGAAGTTGCCCCGATTTACCGTTTAGAGCATAAATATTCTTATCATAGGAACAGGCAATTACTTCATAAGAACCGTCACCGTTTATATCACCCGTAACAACAGAGGAAACAAAAGCATCGGTTCCGGCAAAACTCCATATTTCTTTTCCCGTATTACCTTTCAGACAATAAATCTTCTTATCGGCAGAGCCGAATATTACCTCTAAAATGCCGTCACCGTCGACATCTGCCATAGAAGGAGCATTGCTGACATCTCCTCCTGTGGTAAAAGACCATATTTCTTTACCTGTTTTACCGTCTACAAGATATACGGTGCCTTTCTGATTTCCGAAAGCAACGGCTAAATCTCCATTCCCCGATATGTCGCCTGTTACGGGAGAAGAATTAAGCCAGTCTTTACCGTCAAATTTCCACAACAGTTCCCCTCTGTTTCCACTAAGGGCACAGGCAAAATGATCCTGTGACGTAACGATAACTTCCAGTCTTCCGTCTCCGTTTATATCTGCCACAGAAGGAGAAGATATTATTTTGTCGCCTGTCTTATAATCCCAGACAGGTTTACCTGTTTCTCCGTCCACTACATGGACATAGGAATCATTCGAGCCGAAAATAATCTCTACTTTTCCGTCATCATTTATATCGGCGCATACTGGAGAAGAAAAAATCTGTCCCCCTGCTTTATATTCCCACAGAGGAGTTATATTGGATGCCGAAGAAAGGCCGCATAATATTATGAGGAATAAAAAAATAAAAGTATATTTCAGAAGAATTGATACAGTATTCATAAAAACACCCCTTCTCTGTTAAATCGTGACGCGTGACGCGTGACGCGTGACGCGAGGATACTTTTCATAACCGGTTGTGTATGAAGTCATACAGAATTTTCATAATGTATAGTGTATTTCATAACTTATTAGAATTTAAGTAATCGTGACGCGTAACGCGTTACGCGTGACGGGTTTAATCCCTTCACATCACCCATTACGCATTACGAGGTCATTATTTATAGATAATTATGAAAATAACTATATCTGCCATGACCTGTAACCGGAGTTATAAAAGAACAACTAATTATTATTATAGGACAAATAAGAAGTTATTTCAATCATTTACAGGTTATTTCATAAGTTAATTGGTGAAGTGTGAGTCGTGAGAAGTGAAAAGTGAAAAGTGAATGGTGAATCGTGAGTCGTGAGAAGTGAAAAGTGAAAAGTGAAAAGTGAATGGTAAATCGTGAGTCGTGAGAAGTGAAAAGTGAAAAGTGAATGGTAAATCGTGAGAAGTGAAAAGTGAATGGTGAATCGTGAGTCGTGAGAAGTGAGAAGTGAAAAGTGAATGGTAAGTGATAGTAACCAGGGTAATTCTACCCGTTACGCGTCACGCGTTACGCGTCACGTAATACTTATCACGCCTTACGCATCACGCATCACGAAAACCACCCGTCACACGTCACGGATTTATACGATATAGAAAATCTCCCCAGTTAGAATTATACCCGAAATCCAGAGAAGTATAGCTGTTACCATTATAATCCTGTAAATTACCGGCAGATGGCGGAAAATAAAGGGACATTCCGCTGGCAGTGGAAGAACCGTCAGTTTTTTTAGATATTATAATAGCATTGTTTAAATTATTGATTATGTCGGAAGAAATCGAGTTCACTTCCGAAATAGATGAAAGTGATTGAACAAAAGTAGAAATATCCACATAATTTTTATTATAAAATAGTAAAGATTTTTCTCTGTCGTTTCTTATCTCTTCGTATATATCAGGTTTATTCATTAAAACCGTGGAAAGCTCTTTAAAATTATTCATAAGAGGAGATATTTTTTTCAGGTCAAGAGCAGATAAAGTCATATTTGTCATTTTCACATCATTATAATATCTTATATAATTATCTGTTACAGTTATTGAAAAACCGGCAGGATTCTGACGGGGGTTTTTAATAAGAGAATTGAAAATAATATCATAGGGCCACCCTGTTACAGGCACATCATCCTGGGAACTTATGAGAATATCACTGACATCTCTCAACTGACAGGCCACTTCCACATTTCCCATAGAACATGAGCTGAAACTTATTATATCCACTCTGCCATCATTACTTAAAGCCTGCTGTAGCTGTTTTACATCCATGGCATGACCGCTTACTTCATCCCTGAGGAGTCCCTTCCAGCCTCCTCCGTGGGTAAAAATATTCAATATATAATAATCTGCAGGGTAGTTCTTTTTGCTCCAGAGAATAAAATCCTTCAGGTTATCAGGTGAAGCCATGTCGGTAACAGAAAGGTTTTCTACAGGATCTTTACTACCTGCATAGTATCTTTTCGCCCTTCCTCCCTGGCTGGATTTTGCCTGTTCCATTACTATATTTACCTGTGAAGTAGAAGTTAAAGATAAAATTTCATCTTTTTTGATATCAGTAATATTTTCAAGGGTGCTGTTTCCGTTCATATAAACCATGACAGTCCATGTCACATCAGCAGAAGGAGTCGGAATTTGTGTGGGACTCACAGTCGGTGCCTGTGAAGGAACAGGAGACGGAGAGGTAATAGAAATACTGCTGCCTCCGCCGCAGGAGTTAAATAACATCAGTATGAATATTACAGGAATCAGATAAAAAATGAATTTTTTCATAAAATGCTCTTTTTATATAAAATAAAATTAACTTGACAACGTCACATTTAATAAAATAGCAATTGACAGTCATCAATTAGCTGTTAGCCGTTAGTTTTCAATTAATAATTAAAGCTAATCGCTAACAGCTAATTGCTAAGAACTAATAACTATTTTATCAAAGCAGATAATATGACAATGTAAGGTAATTATAACATATTTACAAACCTTTTATAAACTTATTTTGTTAAAGGAATTTTTATTCTCTAAATTGAATTACTGAGGTGAGCGTAAATAATAAATATATGCTCTCGTGACGCGTAACACGTGACGGGAGGAAGACATTTATTACATACTTAGAGACTGTAAAGAAGTAACCCTTGCAAATTGTCAGAACGGTTATTATCCTCGCGTTACGCGTTACGCGTCACGATATAGACTGTAAATATAATGGAGTTATTTTTTTACAGACACTTATGCTCAGATCAATAATTCCGGTTAATAAAATTTATGGAGGTAATTTATGAAACAATTATTATTAATTTTTATGTTTTTATATTTATTGCAATTTCCGGTAATGGCAACACCTCTTACAGATGCAGCGGAGACAAATGATCTCACAAAAGCAGAACAACTTCTAAAAGAAGGGGCAGATGTAAATAAAAAAAGCCCCTCCGGTTATACTCCCCTTATGATTGCTTCAGGTCTCGGGAACAGCCAGATGGTAGAACTGTTGCTTACTGCAGGAGCAGACGTAACTATACTGGATGACAGGATGGGTGCTTCGGCAATGCACAAGGCAGCCCAGAGCGGGAACCCACAGGTGGCAGAGCTGTTAATACGTCATGGCGCATTCATAGATCTTCAATGTCCCATCCAGGGAAACACGCCTTTAATAGATGCAGTATGGCATAAAAAGCCTGCCTTAGTAAGGTGTATCGTAAAAGGAGGTGCAAATATCTATATAAAAAGCCACGGCGGGGCTACTGCCATGGATTTTGCAAAAAGGGATAATCTGACGGAAATTATAAATATTCTTCGTAATGAAGAAGAGAGAATCTCAAAAGAGATAGAGAGTCAGAAACTTATGAAGGCAGTAGAGGCAAACAATCTGGAAGAAGTAAAAAAACTGCTTAAAGAAGGAGAGTCTCCGAATGAAATATATCCGTTGATATGCAGTGCCAACGATGGTT
>JBEHWO010000223.1:0-11110 GCA_040217695.1 Vulcanimicrobiota bacterium
ATCTAAATAATTTATCCTTGCTTTAATTATATGACTATGGTAATATTATTATAGTCATATTTTATGTGGAGATGATATTTATGTACATATCAGCAGGAGAATTTAAAGCAAAATGTTTGAGTCTTATGGATAAAGTTAAAGAAAGTCATGAAGAAATAATAATAACAAAATACAGTAAACCTGTAGCAAGGTTATTACCTGTTGAGGGAGAACCGGAAAAACCTCTTTTCGGATATTTAAAAGGTTCTGTGGTTATAGAGGGCGATATAATCAGTTCTTTAGAGGAGGAATGGGATGCAGAAAAATAAAATTTATGAAAAATTAATTTTACTGGACACTCATGTGTGGATATGGCTGTTGAACGGTGATAATCAGTTGAAAGATAGAGATGCTCTTTTTTATATAAATCAGGCTTCGAAAGAAGCCCGGCTTAGAGTATCTGCTATTTCTGTATGGGAGATTGGTATGCTTGAAGTTAAAGGCAGGGTGAGATTTTCAGTAGACTGTCTTGACTGGGTAAATCAGGCTCTTTCTGCTCCGGGAATTTTACTTGTTCCTCTTACTCCTGAAATAGCAATAGCAAGCACGAGGCTTCCCGGTTCATTTCATGGCGACCCTGCTGACAGAATAATTGTTGCTACGGCCAGGAACCTTTCTGCCTGTCTTGTTACAAAAGATTCTAAAATACTGGAATATGGCAGAAAAAAATATCTTGATGTGCTGGGAATTTAAAGAGTATAGGAATTTTCATTTTTAAGTCTTATCTGACGGCAGTTTTATTTCCCCGGCATGCCAGGTTTTTCTATTTTCAGAATTAAAAACTTCTGTTATAATATAGTCAGGATTTCAAATTAAGGCGCGTGATAAAATATATTCTACATACAGATTAAATGCCAATGAATTGAATAATAATTTTCTTGATGGCTTAAAAGAGATGTTCAAGGATAAGAATATTGAAATAACTGTTACAGAATACGATGAAACAGAGTATTTACGATTCCTGGGAAAGCCCACTGCTTTAGCTGTGGGATAGTGTGCGGGGCAGGTGAAAGTAAAGTTATTTGAAAAATGAATTTATAAAATCGTAAAACCATGTTATACTCAGGTAGGAGATGACATTTATATGAAAAGCTGTTCTGAAGAGAAGAAAAATAAAATTAAACAGACAATGGCAGAGACCAGGGAAAAACGTAAAAGTCAGGTATGTAAAGTATTTCCCCTGAAGGTAGTTACTTCTCATTTAAATAAATCAGAACAGGAAATTCTAAAGATGTTCTTTGTAGAAGCGAAATGGCTCTACAATCATATCCTGTCAACGGGAAAACCCTTTGAATATGATTATAAGAATAAAAAAGTTATAGTGCTGAACAAAGATAGAGAGGAAGAAGAGAGAACGCTGAAATATCTTCCGGCTAAAAATCGTCAGGATGTATTAAAAACGCTTCAGTGTAATATAAGAGGTTTATCGGCAAGAAAAAAGAATGGTGGCCATGTCGGGAAATTAAGATATAAAAGTGAATATAATTCGATCGAGCTATCTCAATATGGAGTAACCCATAAAATAGCCGGTAGAAATCGTATAAAGATAAACGGCCTCAAAAAACCTCTTATAGTAAGGGGATTGGACCAGATAAAACCCTGTTATGAGATAGGCGATGCAAAATTAATAAAGAAACCGTCAGGTTATTATATACATTTAACATGTTATAAGTCTGTATCCTGTTCTACAGCTATAAAGAAAAAGAATGAAGCAACGGGATTGGATTTCGGAATAAAGACGACAATAACCACATCTGAAGGTGAGAAATATAATATATCTATTGGAGAAAGTAAACGCCTTAAGACTCTGCAGAAGAAATTACATCGCAGGGTAAAGGGTTCAGAGAATAGATATAAGATACGCCTTGCCATAAGAAGGGAATATGAACATATAGCGAATCAGAGGAGAGATAAAGCAAATAAGATAGTATCTGACCTGTTAAGAAAGAATAAAGTAATCTATATGCAGGATGAGAATATAAAGGGGTGGCATAAAGGGTTATTCGGCAAAGCGGTTCAAAATTCAGCACTTGGAACGATAAAGAGTAAATTAGAGCAATCGGGACAGGTGATAATGCTGGACAGGAGTTTGCCGACAACGAAATGGTGTCATAAGTGCGGTAATATTGTAGAAATCTCTCTTTCAGACAGGATATTCACCTGTAATATATGTGGTTATAGTGAAGACAGAGATATTAAATCAGCCAATACAGTAAAATATATAGGGAAATTAGATTTAAATAAGAAATCAGTACCTGTGGAATACAGGGAATTAACGCCTGTGGAGATTGTGCCTCTACCTGAAGGTTTTCAGCCGAAGGCAAGCACGGTCAGAGAAGCAGGAACCCTGCGAATTTATTCGTAGGTAATTCAGTCGGCAATGATGCAAATAAAAAGAGACTTCTCGAAGCTATAGATAATGTTAAGAGTGGAAAAAATCTTATAGAAGCGGACAGTAAGATATCTCAATAAAAAGAGTTGTTTTTGAGATATCTACGAAAGGTTTACGGGGTAGATGCCGACAGTTTTAAAAATTAATGGACACAGATTTTTCTTTTTTAGCAATGAAGGTAATGAGCCTGCTCATATTCATATAGAGAGTGGAAGTAAATATGCCAAATTCTGGCTTAATCCTGTAAGACTTGATGTTTCTCTTGGATATAATTCAAAAGAACTTACTCAATTACGTAAACTTGTGGAAGAAAATCGCAATTTTTTGGAGGATAAATGGAATGAATACTTCAGCAGTTAAACCCGGAATGAGCTTTATTAATGAAGTATGGTTCAGCGAGGACATGTTGCACGTGAGACTTTTAGACGGGAGAGAAGTCAGTGCTCCTATTGAATGGTTCCCGTTATTGAGTAAAGCGACAGATAAAGAAAGAAATAACTGGAGATTGATAGGTAACGGGATAGGCATACACTGGGAAGATCTTGACGAAGATATTTCCCTTGCCGGATTATTGATTATATGAAGTCAGCGGACATTAAGAAATTATACGGAATTTGTGCCGGTTTGCCCGGAGGCAGTGAGGGGTTTATGAGAGAAAAACATAAAGAGATTGAATTGGAAGAAAAAAGATTTAATAATGAAGATAAAGCAGAACATAATAATATATCTGCTAAATTTAATGCAGTAAAGATAAAAACAAAAGGATTTAAATTTAATAGGGAAGAAGCAAATGAAAGATAGAGTTTTCTTTGAACTTTAAGCCAGTGAAACGGGCTTCCGGTGACTCCGGGCTTTCCACTGATCGTAAAAAAATATAAAAATCCTGTTAATCCTTAAATCCTGCAAATCCCGGTTCAGACAAAAAACATGAAAGATTATCTTGTTTTACACTTTGACAGGAAGGTAAGAATTATAAAATTTTATACGGTCTTCAGTGGATAGATCCTTCGTCAAAAGATAATGAACCGTACGTATATAATGAATTTCCTGCATCATTTCATCTTCCGGAAATTCCTCTTTAACTTCCTTCCAGATTTGCTCTTTCTCGGCTTCTGTTATTTCTCTCATGGTCGGGTCACCCCCTGCAGTTCAAAATTCTACAACTCCGGAGGAGTTACAATCTCAATAAAATTATATCCCTTTAATATATTAATTAAGTTTATGCCCCTTTTGGTCTTTACTTTAACCAGATGTTTAAAATTCCAACTGGCCAGATAATCAATACCATTTACAACTGCTATGGCAACATGGGTTGCATCATCTATGCTTTTTTCCGGGAATAAACCATGTTTAATATATTCATCAGCCAGTTTACTTGCTTCTTCATTAAAAATCAATATTTGAAAATTTTTGACCAGACTTTCTATTTCTGTACGTCGCTGAATATCAGATGTATTAGTGATTTCTGCCAGAACAATGTCAGAAATAAATATTTCCAGTTCCGGTAAGCATTCATCCCAGAACTCTCTGGTAAGTCGCTGCCGATCAGTAGTTCTATTGTCAAAATATGCACTTGGTACTGTTGTATCCAAATAGACTTTCGATTTTATCATATTTTTATTATACCTCGTCCATTATATAATTTCAATGAGATGTGTCTGAATCATTATTATTTCCTGTAAATATCATTATAAATAAAACTACAGGATAAACATGCAGTAACAATTATAAAAATCCTGTTCATCCATTAATCCTGCAAATCCCGGTTCAGACATTCCCCGGCTCAGACAAAAAAAGAAGAAGGATTTTCTTTTCCCCGTGACGAATATACCATCACACCCTCATAATATAAAACATTCAGATGCTCTTGCAGAAAATGAAAATTTTTTTTGGGAGAGTGTTTGACGATGAAATATAATTTTTTCAGATTACTCAAAGTCCGCCGCCATGATTTTTTCACGTCTCACCACCCTTACATCACTATTTTAAAAGAAAGGAATGATCATTATGGCAAAAAAACTTTTAATTTCCATTGTCTTAATAAGTATTATCTCTGGCATTGTCATAGCAGGTTGCGGTGACAGCGGTTCGAACCAGATTGTAGTGCCTGCGACAGGCACTCCGACACAGATAGCCAGTTTTGTAACCATAAAAGGCCAGGCCCTTGAAGTGAACGGCACACCCATACCGAATGCATTCGTTGTATGTGTAAATCTCGGACTGTCTGCTTCTCTTTCCACCCTGGCAGATCAACTGGGAAATTATATATTCAGGAATCTTCCTCCTGGAACTTACAGGATTGAAATATGGAGAACAGAGGGAGAGCATAGTTCTTCTCCCGGAAGTCCCATAGGAGCGGTGAATATTACTGTTACAGAAGGCTCTGTTACAGTTAATGTTACAGTGGGAACCATTGACCCCACTCCGACACCGACTTCGACCAATACGCCCGGTGGGCCGACCAATACGCCGGGAGGGCCGACCAATACGCCGACTTCTACGAATACGCCGGGAGGGCCGACCAATACGCCGACTGCTACTAATACACCGGGAGGGCCGACCAATACGCCCGTGCCAAGTCCTACGATTACATCTGTTAATCCTTCATCCGGGGCTGTGGGAGATAATGTTGTTATAACAGGTAATTATTTTGTTAATGTTACGTCTGTGACTTTTAGTTCGTCCGTATCGGCAACTTATACGGTAAATTCTGCGACTCAAATAACTGCTACAGTACCTTCAGGAGCAGTAACAGGTGTAATTACTGTTACTACATCAACCGGTTCTGCCACTGTTGGTTTTACTATGAAGTCGTGGCATGATATAAGCAGTAATTTAACTTCCGACCCCAATAATTTGCTTGATGTGACTTTTTCAGGTAATGAAGTATGGATTGCCGGCGATAAGCCGGGAGAATTATATCATTCTACAAATGGCGGAACATCTTTTAATGTTGTAGCATTCCCTGCTCCTGTTTATCGATCTAAATTAACTGCATCTAACGGCGGAACTGAATATGTGACCTCTCTTTTTATGAGAGACCCGAATGACGTATGGGCAGCAACTACTGCAGATGGCAATGTAGGCAGAGTTCTCAGGTGGAATGGTTCTACTCTATCTGCTGTAGGTAATACTGTAAGTGCTTTAAATTCAATCTGTTTTCCGCCTTCTGGCAATATCGGATATTGCTGCGGTGGAACGAGCACTACCAGTTATGTAGGGCAGATAAATAGTTCATCTATGACTATAACTCCATTCGCGAGTCCTGTAGGAGTGATGACAGGACCATCTATAGTTTTCCCTGATTCTTCCGATAAAATCTGGATTTCTTATAATTATGCAAATCCATATGCTACTATAGACTATTATGCTAATAGTGTCTGGCAAAGTGCTATCCTTCCAAATATGGGCTATATTGATAAATTATATTTCTTGGATAAATCTAATGGATGGGCAGTTGGATGTGATGATTCATCACCTTATAATATGGCATCAATATCTTATTATGGCGGTACCTCTTGGACTACTATATATACATCTACTGATTATACGGTGATGTTAAGGGATATATTCTTTAGAAATACAACTGAAGGATGGTCTGTAGGCCGTGAAACTGTAAGTCCCAGAAAACTTCTTGTCCTTCATACAACTGATGGTGGAAGTAATTGGACAAAACAACTTGAAGAGACACCTACAAACCCTATTTTAGTGGAAACTTTTAATGCAGTTTATTTTTCTTCTGACGGTTCAATCGGTTTTGCTGTAGGAAATAATAAGAGAGTTTACAAATATTACTAAGTTATGCACAATAAAGAAAAGCCCTTAGGTGGGCTTTTCTTTTATCTATATAAAATATGATTGTATAAATGGTTGCTTCCTTGAATTGTAAATTAATTACAACTCACACCATGAAAGCACATCAGTCAGTATACGATAAAAAGGTTTATTCCCTACCATATATTCCATATTAGCCACTACATTTGCTCCTCTACTGGTATAGATAGAACTACTGGCAAAGGGAGAAATCTTTGTTCCTGTTCCTTTAACAGTAACAACTGCTCCTATTACATTTATAGGCCCATCAACAGTGATGTCTCCGTAGGAATAAATAATTCCCTGGAAGAAGGACTGATTTGGGTCATTAAAAAGTGAAGGGTTTTTTATGAAAGCTGACCAGTTGTTTGATTTCTTATAGAATAAATCTCCCGGGTTAGAATCTTTCATATAAGTATCTGAATCAGGATCATTAAACCAGGCAACTACTTCAGGATCTACTATGGCAGGATTTCTTAATTTAGATTTATTGGCGTTCCACCAGGTTTCTATTCCTCCTGTTCCTATAGTTACTGGTGATATGTTCTCCGCTCCTGTATCTTTCAAAGCTTTTATTGTAGCTTTTACATTCAGAGGTTGATTGAAAAGCCATTCATTACCGGGGGGTATGCTGTTTCCTATATAGACATTCCCTTCAGAAAATAGCATTGCTCCTTTTGCGTCGCCACGGCTGATAGAAATTACCTGTCCTTTTACTTCCAGGCTATTTCCCTGGTCGACTCCTCCGCCGCTTCTATATCCTGCCGTTATAACACTGCCTCCATATGTTATATTTTTGCCACTTACCAGGTTCCCCTTTACTTCCAGAGTTCCATTAACAAATAATTTTTTCCCGTCTACCAGTTTTAGATTCCCATAAACTACCAGGTTTCCATTTACTATAGTATCGGTATTTACAATTAATGTCGGAAAATTTCCGGTTGAAGCTGATTTATTTCCTGCCACATATCTTTTATTTGATGGAATTGCCGGAGTTGGCAGACATGTTTCTTCAGGCCTGTATGATACTTGATTGGCATCTGAAGTATCCAGATATTCTGCACTATTGGCATCTAATACACCCAGAGGTTGTGTAGTATTTAGATTTGGGGTGCCTGATACGATCGGTACAGAATTGCAGTCTGCAATATCGACAATATCTGCTATATCCCACTCCTGAATATCGACAGGTGCGGCAGATGAGACTTTATTTTTATCCGGTATTGACGGAGCGGTAACAGTATTTACTGCCCTCAGATTGCTTCCGTTAAAGAATTTGAAACTGTTAGCATCACCATAATAAGTCAGGTTATTATTGGCCTGTATTGAACCTGCTACAGGTTCTGCTGACGTTATATCATTAATTCCGTTCAATATAAGTTTTGTGTTCGGATCTATTACTATATTGCCTTCATTAGATGTAAAATCGGCATCCTTATCACAGCACATACCCATAGCTACTCCCGTATTATTCCTTACTACGGCTCTTATAACCCTCTTGTATCCCCTGTAAGTGCCTTCTCCTATGATTACAATCGTATTACCCGGCACATTTGGGTCACATACGTAAGGGGCAAAATTTGCTGTTGTTGGATTTGGATTTGACAGATTTTCTGCGTACATATACTTGCATGAAGCCTGACTCATATCAAGAGAAGGATTGTCTATTGTCACATTGTAAGGCCCGTGTACGGGAACAGACGACAGGGGCGTAGGTGTCGGCCCCGGCGGATATGGTGTAATAATCGATGCGGACATATGGTTGAAATCATACATGTTGTAATTAATAGCCGAAGTGGCAAGATTGAGAGCTTCAAATCTTGCTCTTACATTTCCCGTAGTTCTCAGATTGCCTGTGCTCAGAGACACAATGGCAAGAGAGAGTATGAGCAGTATTATTAATATTGACAATACCATAACAAGGGCTATGCCCTTATTCTCATAGAGTGAAATATTTTTTTTCATAAATTTGACTCCTTAATTGTCTGAACCGGGATGCGCAGGATGAAAGGATTAACAGGATTGCTTTCCTGGAGTTGTGTCACTTTTCCCTTTCTCCTGATAATTCCGGGTGAATTATTTATTTTATAACCGTATATAAAAGGTTAGTGTAAATTGATTTTAAAATTTCATAACTTGACCTCTTTTTCGTACTTATATAATATCATATTTTAATATTTTATAAAAGATATTTGTTTTTTTATTTTTAATTTATTTTTGATGTATATGGAAATTTCCTGTGGTGTGGGCAGTGCCGGTAAATGAATTTTTTTACAGGAAAATTACTCCTTTATGAAATGGAGTTGTAAATGAATATGGTAACAAGAGCTGAATTCGCGAGGTAAATTTTCAATTTTTATGAGTTAAGGAAACGCATGTAATATTATATTCTGGATTGATAGGAAAAATCCTTTAAATTGTCTGAAGCGGAGTTTTTTGATTAAATGACTTTTTCGATAGTTCGTATGGTATGATGTAGTTGAATTTATTTGGAAATCCTTTTACTTGTAATTTCTTCCTTAAGTTTCTCCGTTATCCACATTCTCACTAAAGTAAGGTAACCAATACCCTTCCCTGTTGCTATTTTTTTTAATATTTCTATCTGCTGGGAGTCCAATCTCAATGATACCAGTTTTTTAGTGGGCTTTGCAAATTTTACATTTTCAGCTAATGTTAAATCTTCATTAAATTCATCAAGGGAATGGTTGTCCCAGAACTTAACTTCTTCTTCTTCAGTATTAAATTTTGGTATTTTCATATTTCACCGGCTTTCAAATCTTTTTCTTTCAGAACCAGTCATATCTCTGGCAGTAATTGGTCTTATTTTTCCTTTCCCCAGATATTCACTTACGACAAAAATATATTGTCCGGAAAAAGTCTGACCCAATATATAATAACGATTATTTCTCCCTCTTTCTATTCTCGGGATTATATCATCATTAAAGCAAACTTCTTCTACTTCTTCAGGAGTAATATTGTGTCTTGATATGTGATTTATATTAAATTCATCCCACTGTAAATTTTCTATAATCATTACTATTATTATAAAATGAAATACAAAAGATGTCAACGAAGGATAGTTGAATGTTACAGCTTAAAAATTATGTCAATTTTGATATAGTATTTAAATTTTTTATGGCTCTACAATTTTTCCACCGACAGTTCCAGTAAGCTCATATTCCAAAACATATTCAATAGTTTTACGGTGCCATGGTTCCAGGGTTTTCATTATACTGGAGTGTATGCCTGTCTCTGGATCGAAGCCCCCCCCTGAAGTAATATTCAACTCCTCATTAAATAGAGCTTCAAGAAGGCTTTTGTCTAATTTATCCAGTATCTTACTATTTTTACTATAGTTAATATTATTGACATTTCTAACATCCCAGATTTCATCACAGGTATTAAAAAACCTGATCTCTCCTGGAGTTCCATCTCCAATACATTTAACCTCACCTACAATACGTCCTATAGAACGCGTATCATCTTCATTTATTACACTTTCATATAAATGTATTAACATTAATAATATCTCCTTCATAAAATTTATTGATTGATTTTTACCATAATATTTTGTCTCCTATAGTTAAATAATTATCAATTATAAACTCATACTGTTTCCAATATCTATCTTTTGAAAGTTTATCTAAAAATTTTTCCCCATCAAAAGAACCAAATTTCTTTTCAAAATCACGTTTTTTTATCATAAGCTTTTTTAAAGTTTCTGCTGCCGTTTCTTTAGGGCTATTACAATCTCTTGCATAATCGGTAATATTATGTGCTGTCGGGTCATTAATCGGGTCATTAAAAGGAGAATCAGACATTTCAGAACGGAATTTACCATCAGTGCCAAGATCATAATCTGCCTGATGAAAAAATTCATGATTGATCTCATCGAATTGTCCTTCCAGGTTCTTTGTCTTTAAATTTGTCTCATTCAGAGCAATCTTCCCATTGGAAGGATCAGAAAGTCCATAGGCATCTATCCTTACATTTTTCGATGTAACCTTATCAATATAAACTTCCTTTAAATTCTTTATATTTCCTTTTATGCCCTCCGGCATCTGTTTCATTGCCTTATCAATCAGTTCTTTACTTTCTTCAGACCCGCAGAATTCAAAATCCTTTGATAATCCACTTATTTTTTTAGAATGAAAATTATTTTTTGCATTATTACAGATTTCATTAAAAGCTTCTTCATTACCGGCTTTCTGTCCATACAACCAGTCGTTAAATTTATTGTTTATCTTATCAATAAATCCTTCAGGTCTTTTACTTGATAATATTTCTTCTCCATATTCCAGTATTTCCGTTTTTTCTGCTGTATCTTTTAAACCTGTTTTTCCGCCCTTAATCAGATCTTCCGCTTTACTCTTAATTCCCTTACCGGCATCAATGAGAGCTTCCTCTACAGGCTTCCCTGCCCACTCGAGTATTTCTTCCGCATCGGAACCTGTGGCAAATTTCAAAGCTTTATTTGCCGCATCTCCTCCATAGGAAAGTGCTTCTGTTACGGCTTTCTTCCCGCTGACCGTCGAAGTTTTTACAATTTCATATACTTCCGGCGCAGCTGCTTTTAACAGGGTATCTCCCTTGCCGAATAGTTTCTTTGCTCCGGGACCGGCTATTTTTAAAGCTTTTGTTCCTGCACTGCCTGCCCATTCCAGGGCTTTCCCTGATTCAAGAGCGGCAGAAACAAATATTCTAACTCCTGCTTCCCCCGTATCAAGTGCTGCTTTTTTATAATTACCCTGCTTGAAATCATTCCCTGCATCTACAAGTTTTCCCGCTCCTCCCAGGGTTATATCTACCGTATCTACAATATTCTGTGTCGCATCGGCACTTTCAAGATTTGCTTTATTTATCTCT
>JBEHWO010000224.1:0-11086 GCA_040217695.1 Vulcanimicrobiota bacterium
TGCGGGATTCATTCCTATCCGCTTACACTTTCGCCCGCGCGGGGCTGATCCTATTGAATAACCTCCTGAATCCCAATGTTTTATACACGTTGTTAACCGCGGCATTCTTTCTAATCGCTTGAAAATAAAACCGTTGATGATTTTCCTAATGGCCCTTTCATCATTTCTTTTCCTTTAACGCCACCTGGACAGCCCTTTGATCTCACCAGGAGAATTTATTCTTCTTCCTTAAGATCATACTTGTGCAGTCCGGCTACTAATCATCTACTAAAAACCCACGCAAACACCTTCTTCACTTGCCCAGACCATTATATCACCAATATCTCCTACGCCAACTCCATCGTTTTAATAAACCAAAGAGCTATCTCGGCCTTCCTCTTCCAATACTACGAAATTTCTTCATCTCAGTATCGGTCCTGGAAGCCATTTTTTGTTGCGCCTTCTAACCAGACTGCCTATGACTATGTAAAAGAACATCCTATTCTTGCTGCGGTTAACGTTGAGTATATGCAAAGTAGGCGATTGCGGGCTTCAAACTTATCAAACCGTTACGAGTTTGAAGCGGGCTACAACCCTTGAAATTACAACTATCTCGCCTATTTTGTATATACATTGTTGGGCATAGTTATTATTTGAGTTCCTCCAAAATCTTGTTTATCTCCATTCCAATTCTGTCAATCTCCGATACATATTTGTCTGTCTCCTCGGATATGGCTTTTACAATAATCTCGTTATGCTGTATTCTTAAATCACAATATTTCATTAGTTTCTTATTCTGTGCAAGTAACTCGGCAGGTAAATTCTCAATCGAGTTTAATCTATTTACTATTTCCTTATTTTCCTTCCATAAAACAATCCCTTTACTGAATTCCTTAATCAAGTATTGAGGTTCAGCTGTGTTAATCACATTAAATACCGCAAGCGATTGGTTTTCATTCTCAACGAATTTTGCAACCTCAGAATCGTAAGTTGTTGCATCGAAGTCAGGTTTAGATAAATCCCCAGCAATAAAAGCTGTCCCTGCAATCATTGCAAGCAAAACAACCATAAAAATCGCTCCAATTCCGGTCGCTTTCCACCCACTATAAAATTCACCGCCTGATTCTTTATGTTCCTTTAACCATTGTCCTTGAATTTTTTCAACTATCAAATAAATTATCCCTGTATAAATTGCAGGTATTACTGCATTGGGAATTTTATCAATTATATGTTCAGGTATCGAAAATATTCCTGCAAATATCAAAAGAGTCGATATGATTCCAATTATAAAGGCCTTTTTACCTTTCTCAGATTGGTCATATGATTCATAGTTTTTTTTAACTAAATATCCTGCTGCTGCAGGTCCGCCAAAATAAGTTGCAATCGCAATCGCTCTTTGAGAAAATAGTTTTTTTGTTTCTTCCATTTAATTATCTGTTTATGATTGTAGTATCGTTCGTTTTAATTATGCCCAACGTTTGGGCGCTTGCCGCAGTGGGGGATTTCGGAGCACTTCATTGTCAACCAAGCACAAATGTTGATAGAAGCACTGCACTTGATTTAACCACGTCAGCCCCCATTGCGGCAAACGGCTGTTGGTGGCAGTTATTCTTATCATTTTGTCACTCTTTTTAGTCTGAATGCAACATCTGTTGGTTTTCCACCTGCAAAGTCTCCATCTTCATATATTTCTTCAACATTTCTTAATACTAGGTCGTCATTATCAAAAGTCCAATTGTAGTAGATAGCATCTCCGTTTTTGTCGTAAAAATAAATCAAGTCCATTTGCGGAATCATTTCCCAAAAATCAACTGCAATTGAATAAGTCTGAAATCCATTAACTCCCTTTAATTCGTAAAAGTCAGTAAAGTCGTCTTTCTTTATTAGGTTAGCTGTCAACTCAATTTGCAACGTGTCATTTTTGTAAACACCTTTCAAAATATTTGAAACAAAATGTTTGCTAGGGCTTAATATTTTATTTTCGGTCAAGCTGAAATAGTAAGTTTTTAGGTCTGCTTTATGAGCATATGTCGGGTCCATATATTCTGTGAAAGTCAATTTGGAGAAGTCGTCATTAAATTTTAACTCCCAATGTTGAATCTCGTCACCTGCCCAATATGTTTTTACATCTTTTTTGATTAGTGGCAAAATTGTTTGCTCATGATAGCCGATAAAATGAATGCTGTCAGGTTTATTTGTGTCGAAAGTTATTTGGTATGCAAAACTTGCGCATGTGTACGAATATTTGAAAACTGACTTGTGAAAAATTGTCGAGTCTATATATGCAGAGTAATACCAACTCCCACTTGGCAATTTAGAACTTATTATTTCAGTGGTTTCTTTAGAAGTCTGTTCGTCATTTTGTTTTTTGTCCGTTTGATTGGAACAGGAAAACAAAGAGAGTATTAATATGCAAATTGCTATCTGTTTCATGTCGTCTGTTATAATTGCCACCAACGGTTACATGTATAAAACGTTGGGGATTGCGGGCTTCTTCCCTATCTGCCGTTGCAAAAGCTGATGCGGGGCAGAAAACTTCAAATAACCACTTAAACCCCAATGTTTTATACATGATGTTGTGTGCTGCTTTTCTTTCTTTTTCTTAAATAAATCCACCATAAAATTAACGGAAATAACCCTATTCCAGTCAATGTTATTAATGATATAAATCCGTCTTTCCATGAATAGTTATTTGTGTCGTATGTTTTATTCCATGAAAAATAATATTCCATCCAGTCACCACGCCATATCCCAATCGCATAATCATTTTTCCAATTAGCTTCTTTAAACTTGTTTCTGTCATTAGAAATAATTCCATAATTACTTCTTATATATCTAACACTTGCCATTTCAGGAATTAAAGAGTCTATTTCTTGTTTTAAATCGCTTGTGAAATCTTTAAAATAATCTCTTTCCCATGTGTAAAACTCTCGTTTATTTGGTAATCTGCCATTTTCAGTTTTAAAATTTTCGACAAAATCGACACATGGTTGGATGTGATTTTTAATAAATTCTTTGTCCTGTTGTATTTGATAAGGTGTGTCTTTAAAAATCCCGATTCCAGCATATATCCAGAATGAAGTCCACAAAGCTGTTAATATTATTAAAAATATCTTCATTGTATTTCGGTGTCTGTCAGTTTTTTAAAGTTGCACACAACGCCTCCGTGTATGAAACGTTGGGAGCTGCGGGATTCATTCCTATCCGCTTACACTTTCGCCCGCGCGGGGCTGATCCTTTGAATAACCTCGTGAATCCCAATGTTTTATACACGTTGTTAACCGCGGCATTCTTTCTAATCGCTTGAAAATAAAACCGTTGATGATGTTCCTGATGGCCCTTTCATCATTTCCTTTCTTTTAACGCCACCTGGACAGCCCTTTGATCTCACCAGGATAATCTATTCTTCTTCCTTAAGATCATACTCGTGAAGTCCGGCTCCATTCATTTACTGAACCCCTTCTCAATCACCTTCATCACTTTCCCAGACAATTATATCACCAATATCTCCTATGCCAACTCCATCGCTTTAATAAAGCAAAGAGCTATCCCGGCCTTCCTCTTCCAATTCTACGAAATTTCTTCTTCTATGTATCGGTCCTGGAAGCCTTTTTTTGTTGCGCCTTCTCACCAGACTGCCTATGGCTATGTAAAAGAACATCCTATTCTTGCTGCGGTTAACGGATGGCGGTATGGTTAGTTGCCGATTTCGAAGCACATACCTATCAAGTTATAACTACTTTTGATACGAGCTGTGCCACTCGAATACGCACTGCACCGGCAATTAACTATACCGCGTGTTACCGCCTGGTGTTCTTTTGTCTGTCCTCGTAAACCATTGTCAATATTGAATTTTATTAAAATCTAAAAAACCACGGTCTTTGACCGTGGTAATGTAAATTTAGGCTTTGCCATTTCTCTTTGTAAAAGTAAGTATTCATTTGTGAAAGAAAATTAGTTGAATTGTTGTTCTTCTTTTAATGTTGGCGATTCTATCGAAGGTTCTTTAACGCCTATGGCGTTATCCTAATTTTAAAGCCACCTTCTTTGAGGGTGGTAGTTTACTGTCATTGTCATTTCTCTTTCTTGTCGGTTCGTGTGTCTCCTTTTTTTATTTTTTTAAGTGTCGGGAAATTTTTTAAAACAATTCTTCTTTCTGCGTTGGCTTTACAAGCTCTTTGACAAAGCTTTGGTTGAGTATTGTTTTGCAGGGCTTTGGCAATATGCTTGCAAATATACTGGATATTTTATGGCTTTAATGCTTTTAATATAAAGCTTGATAAATCAGATTTTCGTTTTTTCATATACGTATTAAATTGCTCATCGCCCATCCTGAAATAGTTTGTAATAAGTGGACGAATAAGAAAAGGGAAAACATTGATTGAAACTACAGTCAGAATGAAGTCAAATGGATTAATAACTTCCTTATTCCCTTCTAATAATTTATTTCGAATAATTACGATCCTTCTTAAAACAGTGATATTTGATGGATTGTCCTGTAATAGTATTTTTAATACTTTTTCAGGATTACTTGAAATTCCGTTAATGATTAAGTTGGGAAGATAAGGATAATTTATTAACGTTTCAACATACTCATCAATCAGTTCCTTGATAATTACTTCAAGATTATCTTCTAATTTAATAATTGAAAACAGTTTTTCTTTTATTATTCCGCATGCTTCAGTTAATACAATTTCAAAAAGTTTTTCTTTCGACCTATAATAGTAATGAAGTGAAGCCTTGTTTACTTTAGCTAACGAAGCTATTTCTTCCATGGTGGTTCCACTATACCCCTTACTATTAAATACTTTTCGAGCAGCATCAATAATTGCTATCTCTGTTTCATTAGTTAGTGACATGGACGGTAGTTTTTGAAATATTTTGTACAAGAAAATGTAATCTATTTAAAATATTAACCTTACTAACACCGGAATCAAAGTCAAGATATAACAAGTTGACATTTGGGTAAAGACTTTTGATTTTCATTTCCATACCTTTACCAACAATATGATTGGCTATACAGCCAAAGGGTTGAATACAAATAACCTGATTGATGTTTTGTTCTGCAAAAGCGGCGATTTCAGCAGGTATCAGCCAACCTTCACCATACTGATTGTTTAGGTTAAGTATTTTAGTTGCTAATTGAGCAGAGTGTGATATGTTATGAACTGGCCGATAGAAATTGAAATTTGAAAGTATTCGCTCAAATTTGCCAATATAGTGATTGGCTATTAGCTCAATACTATTTCTAATAAAACTGGAAGGACTCGGATTTTTAATGTATTCTTCCTCACGAACGGACGAGTTTACAAAGGATTGCATGAAAAATTCCATTAAAGGAGGCAATACAACCTCAATATGGTTTTCAATTAACCAGTTTATTATATTAAATTGCCCAAACGAATTGTATTTCACATAGATTTCACCAACCAGGCCAACTGCTTGCACATTTGCATTGTTAATGGGAATAGCATTAAAATCCTCTACAGCTTCTTTCAGAAGTGGAATAAACTCATCATATATACGGCTTTCCAATAGCTTATTTGCCTTTTCAAGATATTTGATTTTCAGCTTATTTGAAATGATACTACCCAATTCACGCGAAGCAGTTGCATAATACATACGCGATAGGCTATCAACAAAAAGAAGACTAATGAATGCTGGTTTAATTAATTTAAACCAATTGGGTTTAAATCCGGGCTGATTTTTTAACAAAGCCTGAGAGGCTGCTACTGATACGATAGGAACATTATTATATCCTTCATTTATCATGGCTCTTTTTATTAAGGCCAAATAATTGGTCGCCCTGCATTGACCTCCGGTTTGCGTTATCCCGATAGCGATTTCATCAGCATTATATTCCTTGCTTTTCAATGCCCGAATTATGTCACCAACAACTAAAGTGGCTGGATAACAGATTTCGTTGTTGGCATATTCCAGTCCTAAATCCACCGATTGTTTATCAGATGGAGGAAGGTTTACAATTTTATATCCGGCAAGTTTCCCGAGTGCAGGTATCAGTGGCGAATAAAAATCTGAGAACCAAGGCACAAGTATGGTTCTTTCCTTATCGGAAGTAGTGAAAACAGCTTGCTGATTATTGGAACTTGGTGCGTTTTTTTCAGAAGATGCTTTTTGTTTTTTTAATCTTAATGATTCAACCAACGACCGCAATCTCAGCTTCGTTGAACCCGGACTGGAAATTTCATCGATCCGAACAAGAGCGAATGATAAACCTGAACGCTTAGTTAAATCGCTAATTTCATCCATAATAACAGAATCAAGACCACAGCCGAATGAGTTTAACTGGATCAACCCAATACTACTCTTTTGCTGGGAAGCCCACCATGCAGCCTGAAGGATTCGGTTAGGATATTCCCATTGAGATATGGTATGAAAAGAATCAAACCCTTCATTTTGATCGTTGTAAGCAATATCTTCATTTATTACGCTAACACCTAAATCTGAAAGGATTTGAGAAACTTGTTGATGTATAAAATTATCAGTATGATAGGGATGGCTGGCAACTAAAACTACAAGATTGTTATTTTCAATCGCATCACCAAGAATTTCTATGTTTCTTAGTTTTACCTTGGCTTTAAATTCATTCTGAGCATTTAAGGATGTTTTAAAAGCTTTATTAAAAGTATCACGACCAACCCTTAATTCTTTACAATATTTCCAACATGCTTTTTTTAAAAGGCTAGTGTTGTTAAAGTTGATAGTTGGCGAATCGAAAGGAATATTGACCGATTCGGCTAAGAAAGTTGTATTTTTTAATACTTCGGAATACCCTGTTACAATTGGGCAATTGTAGCTGTTTGATGATTTTTCATGCTCATTCTTTTCATAAACTACAAATGGCAAAAATATACGGTTAACCTTTTTTTCAATTAAGTTGACGATATGACCATGAGAAAGTTTTGCGGGAAAACAGATATTGTCGGACATCAGTGCCCCAATTCCTTTTTTGTAAAGTTGATGGCTACTTTCATCTGAAAGTACAACTTGAAAACCACAATTTGAAAACAATGATTGCCAAAAAGGATAATTCTCATACATGTTCAACACCCTTGGTATACCAATGCGAATCTTGCCTGACGATTGGATGTCCTCCGACTGCCTGTTAAACAGGATTTGTCTTTTGTAGTCGAAAATATTCAATCCCCGGAAGTGCGGAATTGTATTATTGGTAAATACTTTCTCACATTTATTACCGGAAAAGCAATTACTACCATTCGGAAATTTATAGGTAGTGATTTGGCAATTATTCGTACATCCTTTGCAGGTTGATAGTTTAATGGTGTAGTCAACTGTCTTTTCAAGGTTTTGAAATCCTATAAAACTACTGCTTAACCCTTCGGAATTGCTTTTATTCAAAGCATATAAAGCTGCTCCATAAGCGCCCATCAATTCTGGTTTATCTGATACAACTATCTTTTTTCCAGATAAGATTTCAAGGCTTCTAAAAACCGCTTTGTTTTTGAAAGTACCACCCTGAACCACAATATTATCCCCAATATCAGAGTGGCTTTTAATTCTTAATACCTTATTAAGGCAGTTTTTCACAACAGAATAAGCCAATCCTGCTGACAAATCAGAAACAGTTGCGCCATCGCGCAAGGCTTGCTTCACTTTTGAGTTCATAAAAACTGTGCAGCGCGAACCTAAATCATATGGAGCTTTGGATTGTGTTGCCAGAGTAGCAAAATCACCAGGAGAATAGCCAAGAGTATTAGCAAAACCTTCAATAAATGAGCCACAACCAGAAGAACAAGATTCGTTAATCTCGATATTTGCGATGGTATTATTTTTAACAATAATCGCTTTAATATCCTGTCCGCCGATGTCAAGAATAAAGGAGACCTCTGGCTCAATTTTTTGTGCCGCAAGAAAATGAGCAACAGTTTCAACCACGCCATAATCAATCCCTAGGGCTGATTTTATTAATTCTTCGCCGTACCCAGTTACTGTTGATTTCGCAATATGAATCATAGCATTGCTTTGTTTGAGTTGAAATGCAAATTCATTCAAACCATCAATAACAGTTTCCAAAGGTTTGCCATTATTGTTTCTGTAATAATGATACAAAAGGTATCCATCGGAATCGAGAATCACAATTTTTGTTGTGGTAGAGCCCGAATCAATCCCTAAAAAACAATTTTCGTCTTTTTCAATCTTCTTTTGAGGTATTGTAATAACATGCCGGTTAATTTCCCAACTGGCAAATTCATCGCTGTTACGAAACAAAGGATGAAGCGTGTTATTCTCAGAGGAAACCTGTTCTGCTGATTTTATATTGCGTATAAATCCAGCAATTTGAATGGGTTTTTGAGTTGAAGGAATTGATAAAGCAGTGCCTAATGCGGTGAACAATTCAGCATTTTCTGGAACAATAATGTTTTCCGGGCTGATTTTTAGAAGTCGGGAAAAGGACTCTCTCAAATAACTTATGTAAGTTAATGGACCGCCACAAAAGAGAATCTCAGGTTCAATTGAACAACCTCGGGCAAGGGTATTAATAATTTGACCAGCAACAGCTTCAAAAATTGATGCTGCAATATCTGCGGTATTTATTTTTCGACTCACCAGATTCTGGATGTCGGTTTTAGCAAATACTCCACAACGAGATGCAATTGGATAAATTTTTGCAGATTGCCAGGCTAAATTATTGAGTTCTGCAATTGAAACATTCAATAATGCAGCCATTTGGTCAATATAAGCACCAGTTCCTCCGGCACAATTACCATTCATTCGGATATCAGGATTTTTCAAATTATTGAAGAGTACCAGTTTTGCATCTTCCCCGCCAATATCAATAAGGCTTTTTACATCAGGATATTTCTTTAGAACAAGAGATGATGCAGCAATTATTTCTTGAACAAACAGCGCATTTATATTTTCTGCGATTCCCATAGCTGTGGAACCTGAAAATGCTGCTTGCAGGTTGATATTACCAAATTTGTTATTAATATTATTTAGCAGGTATAAAAGAGTATTAAGAATTTGAGTATTATGCCTAATATAATCAGAGAATACAATAGTCTCTGAACTATCTGTTAAAACTACTTTTGCTGTAGTGGAACCTATGTCTATTCCTAATCTAAACGTGTTCATAATTTTATTTTTTATTTTGACAAATACGTTTGACATTAGTGTCAAATTAATAATAAAAAAAAATCAATCTGGCTTTAACCAGTTACGAAGGATTCTTTTCACTTCAGTTTTGCGGGAAATCATAAATTGAAATAGTTTTTCTTCGTTCTGGTCAAAAAAGAATTCCATTAACAATGGTTTGGAAACAAAAGGAAATGCACACAAGCCAAGAATATTAACAAATAAATCCTCTAACTTGAATGGAATAACATTACCCATTTTTACTTCTTCTGTAATTTCAATATTCAAAATTTCAAAATTCAAATTACGTTCTTTAAAAAATTGAATGATCCAATTAGGTTCGCGTGTCAGTTCCCACAAGATAAATGAAGGAACCATTGGATATTTTGTAACCAGGTCGATATATTCATCAACGAACAACTCAATTTTAACAATCAAGGGCATATTTTCATCGTTAATAAGAATTGAGATCGTAGGAATTATTTTGTTTTCAATATTATTGAGAACCTTCTGAACCAGATGATTTTTACTTCTGAAATAGTAATTTAAAGATGTGCGACTAATTCCAGCTTCATCAGCAATCTGACCCATTGTGGATTTATCTACACCATATTTAAGAAACACGTTGTTGGCTGCTTCAATTATTTTTGTTTCAATATCTGGACTATCGTTATTTTCTGTAATCATTTGATTTGACATTTATGTTTGACAACAGCGTCAAAGATACAAATTATTTTTGATATCTATCAGAAATTTTAATTTTATAGTTTCGAAAAAATGGCCCTTTTAATTTTGCCGAAGTGTTGGCTATGGTGTGTCGGGGCAAAAGCAAATAAACACAAATGTGCCATTGTGGGCAGGCAATAAATTGTTTTTAGAAAATTTGCCGTGGGGAAAAAATAAAAAACATCGGGTCGGCTTAAGTGTCAGATTTCTTGTCAATATTTCTTTTTTTTCTATCCTTCCACAAAGGGTTACTTTCTATTTTGGTTCTGTTGTCTGTTTTTTTACACTTGGCGGTAACGTTACTGTAAACGATCTATGGCGTATATAAATCCTATACTAGCGTCCAACTCATCGGCAAGATGCGCCCAAATCTTGTGCTAAATATAAAAAATTTCGATGTATGTCAAGCTACCGGAATAATATTATAAAATATTGATAACAAGGTTGTTCCACAACTGGCTTTATATGTCATGCCAAATTTTATCTCTGTGGCCTAAGATGTTGGCCTTCAGGATAGGACCGGAGCTGCCTGTGGCTGACCTCTCGATGCGCCGGCACAATATTTCCAAATCCGCCAGCTGGTCAATTAGGAATTAGGTATTAGGAATTAGGAATCAGGTAATTACGAATTACGAATGCTCGTTGATCGCAGCCAACTGACCGCAGCCAAAACCCTCCCCCTGCCCCCTCCCAATCATCATCTTCCAGCTATTAACACCGGTCATGGGAGGGGAGCTGTTATGTGGTAATGCTGCCGGGCTACCACTTATTATACCCCTTCGGGGTTGGAGATCCTTGGCATGCAGGCATCTTGCTGAGGCTGACATCTCGTAACGCCGGCACAATATTTCCAAACCCGCCAACATCTTGAACCTCTACCCGATGACCGGTGCTATCAACTGATCACTGTAAACTGATGGCTGGTGGGAAAATAGACCTTGTCTAGCATCTCCTGATATTCTGAGGCGGCATCGCTCCTGAAGGTGATGCCGCCTCCGCTTTTGAAGATGAGCCCGTCCGGCCCTTGCTCAATATATCGGATCAATACGCCTGAATCCAGGTTGTTGCCGTCAAAAACTCCTGCGATGCCGGTGTAGAAATGCCGTTGATGGTGCTCAACCGAAACCAGGATCTCCACGGTCTTCTGCTTGGGAGCCCCACTGATGGAGCCGGCCGGAAGCAACGACAACATGATGTCACCCAGACGGGCCCGGTAATCCGCCGGAAGCTGCCCGCTGATCCGTGAACTTACCTGTATCAAAGG
>JBEHWO010000225.1:0-11082 GCA_040217695.1 Vulcanimicrobiota bacterium
AATTTTATATGGAGGTAATTGGTTTTATGAAGATAAATATATCTATAAATTGGAACTGCAGTGGCGCAGCTTTGCTGCGCCTACTGCAAAAGGTAATATTAGTGTAAAACATGAATAAACCAGCCTTTATTTTACACAGCCCAACCTGCTGCTGCTGTTTACTGGGAATAATAATCTGTATTATAATTGGAATTGATATATTCGATCTTGCAGGGTTCAGAACAGGAACAGATTTTAACAGGAATTCAGCTTATTTTATTACAGGTTTACTGTTCGGCACTTCAAGTCAGATAATACATATTTTTATAAACACCTTTTTTTATTTTATAAAAAAGATGAAAAAAGAACTTTCACGATAATAAATCAGAGGCAAACCGGATGGTTCGCCTCTGATTTATTACTTTCCTGCCAGTTTTTTACATGCCTCTTCAATCTGCCTGACATCTTCGTCTCTTGCTGCCAGGTCTCCCGGGTCTGCACATTTTCCTATGGCAATTTTTTCTGCCACTGTAAATTTCATAAAATCTACAAACCATTTTTCCAGGTAATTAACTTCTTCTGCAAAGGCTTCTGCCGGTGCATGAGATACTGTTATAAAAAGACATTTTTTCCCCGGTCTTATTTTACTCTTGAACTTATCATCAAACAGAGAATAACATCTGTCAATAAAATTCTTTACAGGACCGGGAACACGTCCGAAATATATAGGTGCTGATATGGTAAAAATATCACTTTCCTGAACTTTCTCAAGTAATTCAGGGAAATCATCTTTTATCACGCATTTACCTGTTTTTCTACACTGCTGACAGGCAATACATCCGCCTACCTCCAGATCTTTCAGATATACTTCTTCCGTATCATATCCATAAGATTTAAAAAATTCAATTACCTTTGATGATGCAAAAGCACTGTTTCCATGTTTTTTGGGACTTCCCATTAAAGATAATACTTTCATAAATACACACTCCTTTTTATTCGTGACGCGTAACGCGTAACGCGTGACGGGTGATGCGTGATGCGTGATGCGTAATGCGTGATGCGTGGTTTCACCGGTACCGGGCTACCACAGTGGGTCGCCCCTACTTTTCACGACTCACGACTCACGACTCACGACTCACCATTTCAGTCTCCGAAACATACGCCGAGATCTCTGGCTGTTATCATAGTATCACAGTCAGGAGGGACTGATTTCATCCTGCTCACAGCTTCCTCGAGAGGAACATATTTTACAGTGGGAGGATCCAGTGCAACCATTACTCCCGTATGGCCTTCTTCCAGTGCTCTTACGGCAGCTGCTCCGAATCTCAGTCCCAGAAGTCTGTCAAAAGTAGTGGGCTGGCCTCCTCTCTGAAGATGGCCCAGTACAAGAGACCTTGTTTCCTTACCGGTTCTTTGCTGTATCTCTTTTTCAACCCATTCACCTATGCCTCCCAGTCTTACTTCTCTCCCTGCTTCTTTTTCTCCCACTGTATGAAGGCATCCTCCTGCCGGTTTTGCACCTTCTGCCACTACTACAATACTGAAACATCTTCCTTCTCTTTCCCTTTCCATAATCTTACCACATACCTTCTCTATGGAAAAAGGAATTTCCGGTATGAGAATAACATCTGCAGTACCTGAAACGCCTGAATTCAATGCAATCCATCCGGCATATCTTCCCATGAGCTCCACTACCATGACACGGGAATGACTTTCTGCAGTGGAATGAAGTTTGTCTATAGCTTCGGTAGCAGTACTTACTGCCGTGTCAAAACCGAAGGTCATTACAGTACTTTCCAGATCATTATCTATTGTTTTCGGCACTCCTATGACAGGCATGCCCATTTTATAAAAACGGTTTGCAAGTCTCAGACTTCCGTCTCCGCCTATGGCTATAAGGCAGTCAAAGCCATGTTCTTTAAATTTCTTTAATACCACATCTGAAACATCAGTAAGTTTTCCGTCGGGAGTAAGATATTCAAAAGGACTGTTCTTATTTACAGTTCCCAGTATTGTTCCTCCCAGATGTGTAATGCCTCTGACCTTTGAATGAGTCAGTCGTAAAAGACCGTCTTCTTCCAGGAGACCGTTATAGCCTTTTTTTATTCCGTACACTTCCCAGCCTCTGTTTATGGCAGCAAGAGTTATAGCCCTTATGACTGCATTTAATCCGGGAGCATCTCCTCCTCCTGTATTAACAGCAATTTTAAGATGTGTTTTTTTTCTCCCCATTTGTTATAACCTCCTTTAATGCGTGATGCGTGATACTATAATCGTGACGCGGGTGGTGCGTGATGTGTGATACTATAATCGTGACGCGTAACGTGTGACGCGTGACGCGTAAATTTCACCCTTCACATTTCACTTCTCAAGTTGTATGAACCCTACCTTTTTATGAACCTTCGAGAGAGTTCTCTGTGCCAGCATTCGTGCTCTTTCCGCACCTGATTTGAGATATTTATCTATATAATCCCTGTTTTTCATAAGTTCCGTATATCTGGTCTGAACCGGTTTTAAAGCTTCAACTACTATTTCTCCCAGATCAGACTTAAAATCCGCATAGCCTTTTCCCTGATATTCCTCTTTTATCCTATCAAATGATTTTCCGGTAAGACATGAATAGATTGTTATAAGATTGGATATGGCAGGTCTTGTTTCATCATAAGCCACTTCTTTCCCTGTGTCAGTTACTGCCCTTTTTATTTTATTCATTATTATTTCAGGCCTGTCCAGAATGGCTATATAACTTTTCGGATCTTCGTCGGATTTTGACATTTTCTTTGTCGGATCCTGAAGACTCATAATCCTGGCACCTACATCAGGTATAAAAGGTTCAGGGATTTTAAAGATATTACCGTAAATATTATTAAACCTCATGGCTATATCTCTTGTGATTTCAACATGCTGTTTCTGATCATGTCCTACAGGCACAAGATCGGTCTGATAAAGGAGAATATCTGCCGCCATAAGAACAGGATAGGTAAAAAGTCCGGCATTTATATTTTCTGCATGCCTCTGTGATTTTTCCTTGAACTGTGTCATACGGCTCAGTTCTCCCATATAGGTAAAACAACTCAGTATCCATGTCAGTTCACAGTGTCCGCTTACATGGGACTGCAAAAAGAGGATATTTTTCTCAGGATCAAGCCCGCAGGCCATATACTGGCCTATAAATTCGAGACACCTCTTTCTAAGTTCTTTCGGATCCTGCCTTACAGTAAGAGCATGAAGGTCTACTACCATATAGAGACAGTTATATTCTTCCTGCATGGTGAGCCAGTTTTTTATGGCTCCTATATAATTGCCTAAAGCCAGATTTCCAGATGGCTGTATACCGCTCAGAATAACTTTCTTTTTTTCTGTGTTTTCCATAAGTTCCCCCGGTTTTTTAATCGTAACGCGTGACGCGTGACGCGTGACGCGAGGATAAATGATTATAATAAAATTCTATAGTAATCTATAGAATATAAAATTTATACAAAAACATAAAAAATCCTTCTTTAAGAAAATACAGAAAAGGCTATTCACGATGGTACCAATATTTCTTAGTGCAGATTGACGAGTTTGTTCCTGTCACGCGTTACGCGTTACGCGTCACGACTCAGGTATCTTTAAGATTGTCGTCACAGGTTATTGTTCTGCTTCTTCCGGCATATCTTCCGGTGATGTTTCAAATTTCCTGAGAGACGGAGTTACTGCTGCAGCTATAAGAAGCAATATACCTCCGAAGGCCACTGCATAGGACTGATTATTATGGACTACTGTCATAAGAATTTTTCCTATACCGAGAGATACCATTATTTCAGGTATGACAATAAACATATTGAATATGCCCATAAATATGCCATATTGCTTTTTAGGTATATGATCTACAAGTATTACATAGGGCAGTGCCACAATTGACGCCCACGCTATACCTGCCGTTATCATAGGGAAATAGAGGAGATGTTTATCATGGATAAAGGGAACTGTAAGTAATCCTATACCGCATATGAGTAAAGCAGTCATATGAGTATAGACCTTTCCCATAATTTTTACAAGTAAAGGTATACATAAAGCAAATATGGGAGTAGCCACACCTTTAATTATCATGGTATGAGTACCCCATCTTATACCTTCTTCATAAAGAGGTGAGTTAGGATCAGTGGCTCCGAAGATATAACGGGCCACTGCTACATTATAAAATATCCAGAGACAAAAAAGGCCCATCCATGTAAAAAATTGGACAACAGCAAGCCTTTTCATAACAGGAGGCATTTTAGTATAACAATCCCATGTTTCTTTACCCCAGTTTTTCAGTGCATCAGCAACAGTTCCGCTTGTAACATTTTTTTCTTCTGTTTCTTCGGGAGGATATTCACTGCATGAAACTACAGTATACATAACAGCAAAGAAATATATAATCGCACATGCATAGAAAGCAAGATGCATTGATGTGGCTCCAGTAGACTGCAGAAAAGATAGAAGTCTTCCCAGAAAAGGCACTGTTCCCGAGTAAGCGGGCAGAATATTCATTAGATCCAGAGATGCTATATAAGTGCCGCATATAGTGCCAAGGCCTATCATAAGCCCCTGATATGCATATCCTGCCGGTCGCTGTCTGGTATTGAGCTTATCCCCTATAAAGGCTCTGAAGGGTTCCATACTTATATTCAATGAAGCATCCAGCATCCAGAGACATCCTGCAGCCATCCACAGAGAAGAAGACGACGGCATAAGAAAGAGTGCTATAGTTGCAAGAATTGCACCTGTAAAAAAATAAGGTCTTCTCCTCATCTTAAGAGCGGAAAGCCATGTCTTATCACTCATGTAGCCTATTACAGGCTGAACTATAAGCCCCGTAAGAGGTGCTGCAAGCCATAGAAATGGCAATTCATCGGGTTTTGCACCGAGTTTTTCATAAATGGAACTCATACGGGCAAACTGTATCTCAAATCCATGCTGAATGCCAAAAAATCCTATGCTCATATTGATTATCTGCCATACGGGGAGATCCGGTTTTTTCATATCTGTTAACCTTTCTTTAACGACCCCTCACGGGGTTAATTAGTAAATCTTCATAAAATCTTCCATATTACCGGGTGAACATAAATTCTAGCGATACATCCATGACAGGTATAGATAAACTATCCTCCCGTAACGCTTTACGCGTCACGATTTTTATATAAATTCTATCGAATAAATACAAAACCCTTTCAGAGTTCAGAAATTTGTTTCATGGAAAAATAAAGGATTTTAAGATAACAGGTGAGAATAACAATTTTATGGAGAAAAAATATCTGGAAATTAAAAATGTAACAAAATCTTATTCTACAAAGGTTGCAGTCCATAATGTTTCATTATCTGTTCCCCATGGTTCCATATATGGCCTGCTGGGGCCCAACGGTGCAGGAAAAACTACGATTATCCGTATGATTACAAGAATTATGTATCCTGACAGAGGAGAAATCTTTATAGACGGAGAGGTTCTTCAGGACAGGCACCTGCAATCCATAGGTTATATGCCGGAAGAAAGAGGGCTTTACAGGAAAATGAAAATAAGGGAACAGCTTGTTTATCTCCTCATGTTAAAAGGTTTATCTAAACTTACAGCCGCTGAAAGTGTAGATTTCTGGCTTAAGAAGCTAAATATTTATGAATGGAAGGACAGAACCATTTCCGAACTTTCAAAGGGTATGCAGCAGAAGATTCAGTTTGTTTTAACCGTGGCTCACGGGCCGAAACTTCTTATACTGGACGAGCCGTTTTCCGGTCTTGACCCTGTAAATACACAGCTTATTAAAGATATAATTTTAGAGCTTAAAGGTGAAGGAACAACTACTATTTTTTCCACCCACAGAATGGAACAGGTAGAAGAAATGTGTGATTATATAGGACTTATCGACAGGTCACAGGTTATACTGGAAGATGAAATATGGAATGTGAAAAAAAAATATAATAAAAATATTTACAGAATAGAAGCAGAAGGAGATCTGACTTTTGTCAGGGAAATTCCTGGATTAACAGTTCTGGATATGAAAAACAAACATGTAACAGTCAGGTTCCATGAGAATTTCACTGCAAAGGATTTCCTGTCCGGGGCAATAGATAAAGTGGATATAACTAAATTTGAGTTAAAACTACCGGGATTGAATGAAATATTTATAGAACTGGTAGGAGGTGGGGAAGTGAGTAGTGAGTAGTGAAGGATGAAGAGTGAGTAGTAGTGGTGTTTAAATAAACGCCAATCACGCGTCACGCGTTACGCGTCACGATTACAACGCATCACAACTCACGAAAAAATTATGAACAAAATCTGGCTTATAATCAAAAGAGAATACATTACAAGGGTAAAGACAAAAACCTTTTTACTTTCAACCATTCTGGTGCCGCTCGGGTTTGCTCTTATAATAGCTCTTCCCATTCTGGCAGGTCAGATTTCCGAACGAGAGTATTTAAAGATTTATGTCATAGACAATTCCCGTATAGTTGCAGATAAACTCGTAAGCGGCGAAAATTTCACTTTTGTTCCTGCAACGGAAGATTATGAAGTTTTAAGAAAAACACTGATTAATAAACATCGGCAGGGAATCTTGATAATACCGGAAGAACTGAACAGCGGAGACATTAAAATACTTTATTATTCCTCTGATCCTCTCAGTCTGGGGCAGGAACTTCAGCTCAGGGTTAAATTAAAAGACATAGTGAAAGAAATCAGAATAGAAAACACCGGAATATCAAGGGAAATACTGGACAAATTAAACGTGCGTCTCTCTTTATCTACAGGTAAACTTACAAATAATGGGGAAGAGAAGAAAACCAGCACTGTTATTTCTGCAGCTTTAGGCTATATTATGGCCTTTTTAATCTATATGACCATGTTTATTTACGGTTCTTTTGTCATGAGAGGTGTAATGGAAGAAAAAACCAATCGTATCGTAGAATTGATCGTTTCTTCCGTTAAACCTTTTGAATTGATGATAGGTAAAATCATAGGCATAGGAGCCATGGGACTCACACAGCTTACCATATGGTTTATATTGAAATGTCTTATGCTGTTTATCAGTTTATCTATCTTCGCCGGTAATTCATCTATACCGACATCGGATCAGATGCAGATTAAAGAATTACTTGCAGATTATCAAAATTTTGATTTTACCCTCATATTCTTCTTTTTATTTTATTTCCTGGGAGGTTATTTATTATACGGTTCCCTTTTTGCCGCCATAGGTTCTGCAGTAGATCAGGAGAGTGATGCACAGCACCTTGTATTTCCCGTCACGATTCCTCTGATTATACCAATGCTGATTATAACAAGAATACTCCAGAATCCCAATGGTGCAACTGCCAGATTTTTTTCTATATTCCCATTTTTTTCTTCTATGACCATGCTCGTAAGACTTGCAAGTGTGGAAGTTCCATGGTATGAACTGGCAATCTCAATGACATTACTCGTATTGACCTTCATAGGAAGTGTATGGATAAGTGCAAAGATTTACAGGACAGGAATATTGATGTACGGTAAAAAAATTACATTGAGAGAAATGGTAAAATGGATCTTTATATAAATATATTTCACTTATTTGTCTGACTGAAATTCTTTTCTTACCTGCATAAGAAGCCGGCCGAGCATGTTTTTCCCGTTGCCCTCTGTCCCGCAGCCCCAGTAATAATCATATGTAGTATTTTCAATCAGTTCTTCTTCGCCTGTAGAGAGTAAAATATCTCTTATATCTTTATGGGTTTCAAATTTTTTCCGTAAGGCACAGAGCATAATTTCATCTTTTACCTGTTCCCAGTCTTTTCTGAGAGGTTTTTTTCTGTCTCTGCCCATCTCTGCAGCTTCCCGGGGAGAGGGAGCTTTTCTTATAGCTTCCTCATGAGGAGTACCTGCAAATTTCCGGGCCTGAAAATAATGTTCGCTTGTAGGCCAGTATTGCCCGTTCAGTTCAAATCCATGACGGGAAAAATTTGAGAAACATCCGTATTCGTCTTTGATATTATAAAAATAAATTATTTAGATTAACTCCCTTTAAATAAATTATCCTGAAAGATTAATTTTAAGCCATTAAAAATGAAAATTTCTATACTCTTATATTGCCATAGCTTTATTTATAAGTTTTAGTTATCTTTCTTGCTGGCTGATGTTTGAAATAATGAGGTATGCCAAGATACCAGTAACCTTTACCAAGGACAGGTTTTCCTTTTAAATCAAGCCTGGCCATATAAACCCTCTTACCTTTTTTATATTTCAACTGGTACATCTGGCCTGTTTCAAGATCGCCTGTGGCTGTATCAGGTTTATCCAGAACTGTAAAAACAGAACCGATCTTATATTTTCCGACTTCTAACTGCCATAGTTTTTCACTCTCTGATTCTTCGCCGGCTTTTTTAGTTTTACACTTCTCACAGTATCCTCCATTTTGATACTGTTCTATAAAATCAATCTCTTCATCACAGACACAGCAATAGAGCTTTTCCATCATACCTGTTTTGTAATAATCAAGGGTTTTCTCCCTTCTGTCCTGTTCCGTTCTGTTAATATCTTTTTTCCACAGTTCTATTTTGCCGCTGTCCCATTTTTCAGGAAAGACAAACTGGGAATAAATCCCTGACATATCTGTTTTTTTCTTCAGATATCCGTGGAGTTCACAGCAGAATTTATTTTCATTCTTACCTTTTATACAGTGGTATACCAGATCGAGTGTATCATCAAGTGAACATATTGCACATATACCTTCAAAATCTTTTTTCCACAGGCCATCCCTGAATTCAATGCCTTCTTTTTCCATAAGCCTTTCAATATCTCTGGCTGTAATAGTTGCATGAACCTGTCTGCCTCTGAGACCTTTAAAAGGAGGTATTTCAAGAGTACTTAAATATTTTGAGGATTCTCTTTCAGGGAAATCAATTTCACGGGACTTTTCTTTAAATATTCGAAGAGTCTCTGCTTCTATGAATTTTTTATTTTCTTCGTCAATTTCTCGATTATCTTCTATATTATCAGAAGGTCTGTCTGTAAATTCAACCTGCACAATAGATTTCCTGGTCTGAACTTTTTGTCCGCAATGAGCACAGAACCTTGCTTCTTCTCTTATTTTTCCGCCGCATAAAGTACAAATCATATATAAACCTCCCTGTCAGTGAAAAAACTCTTAATTAAAGTAATGATCTGAATAGAGCCATATAAAGATGGGCTATCCTTTCCCAGCTATACTGTTCTACTCTTTCCCTGCCTTTAATAGAAAATTCATCTCTCAATGCTTCATCATCATGAAGCTCAACTATTGCATTGATTATTTCCTCCGGTTTACCCTTGGGCACAATAAATGCTGCATCATTAAATACTTCTGATATGCCTCCCGTATCTGTTGCCATTACAGGAAGATAATTGGCCATTGCTTCAAGACATACCTGAGGAATACCTTCTATCCCCTGTGAAGGTACAGCGAGAATATGGGCTTTCTGATACTCTTTTTTTAATTCTTCCCTTCCGAGAAAACCCAGGAAATTTACTCTCTTCTCTAAATTCATAGAACGAGTTTTATTTTTCAATTCTTCTTCAAAATTTCCCTTACCTGCTATACGGAGTAATGCATCAGGTAATTTCTGCAGAACTTCCAGCAGAATATCAACACCTTTTTCTTTTGTCAGACGCCCTGAATAAAGAATAATAAAAGGTTTTTCATCTTTATGAGGCTTCTCTGAAATAAAAAACTTCCTGTCAACTCCAAGAGGAAGTATGGCAATTTTTTCAAAAGCCATATCAGGTTTTATTTCTTCAAGAAGAGGTATCAGTTTTCTTGACAGAAGCACTACTTTATCTGCCATGTCAAGACTTTTCCTCAAATGGTCTGCATGGACAGGATTATTCCTGGCAAATTCAATATCAGAGGCATGAGATGTAATTACAAGAGGTTGTTCAAAACTCATGGAACTTAATGCTACAGCAGGAGGAAAGGTAAGATGCTGACAGTGGACTATATCTACCGGTTTATTGTTCAGTATATATAAAAAAGCCCCTTTCATATCTTCTACTGCTTTGTTGAAAGCAGGTGTGTCTGCATCTCCTGTCAGATTACCTTCCATCAGAGTAAGTTTCATTCTGGTTTCCATAAGGTCTGAAGTCTTCAGACCGATAAAATTTACAGTACATCCTTTTTCTATCATTTCTTCATAAAGATTATTACAGAATACAACACTGCCGTTAAATCTGTTAAAAGGCGAATAGATACCGGAAAGTATATTGAGTGGTTTTAATTCTTCATGTTTCATGGATAAATTATATCATAGAAAAATGGAAAGGACAAGTTTGATAAGGACTATAAGAAAATAACTCTGGCAAATTATGGTTATTGTCCTCCCGTGACCCGTCACGCGTTACGCGTCACGATTGTCAATATGATATGGTTATTTTTGAACAGGCCCTGACTATAATTACCTAATTAAGGTTTAATGTTACCATATCGGACCTTTTATAACAGTGATTATTATTGTCTCTTTCAATAATTATGGAACAGATTATCTGTCTTCCGTTGGGACTGTTATATAATTTAACGAATTTACTTAATAATTCAAGAAATGTGCTATTTTTTACAGGAATATAATAAATATCCTTTATATTTTCTACAGGATAAAGAAGATTTGCTTTCACAAAATCACTTAAAGCTCTTTTTATCTGTTCTTCCTTTCTATCAAGTTCCAGAGCCAGCAGTGATGAATCAAATACACTGTTCGGGTTATAATAAATAAACTCAAGTATTTCGGTTTTCAGTGAAGAATTTGCTACGTAAACAATGAAATTCTTCAAATCAGTACTGATTAAAGTATTGTCTGTGTTTAAAAAAGACATATGTGACATTTATCTATCCCTCCTGTTTATTTACCTGCCCATAAGCATGTAAAACTATTCCTTACACGACACCGGAACTTATATGTATTATTTATTCTCACCTTAATAAATAAGCTCTGACATGAATTTTACTAAGAGCGTGTCGGAAAAATCCTAGCCTACCGATAAAATTTCGTAAAATTCCTTTCTCACTTATTGGTTATTTTCTACTATTTAGACCTTTAATAAATATTACATTATTCATTTTTTGATAATTTTACAAATTATACTAT
>JBEHWO010000226.1:0-11030 GCA_040217695.1 Vulcanimicrobiota bacterium
TAACGGAGAAATAATCCTGAGAAGAATGGTTCATGAAATGTCTATAGCAAGCCAGAGATCACTTGTCCTGGATATTTCAGGTCATGAGAGAAGTGCAGGGGATATTGTGCATGAATATATATGTTTTGAATCTCCGGTAAAAGACGGGGAATTCAAATATCAAAAAGACAAATTCGGAACACCTGTCTGGCATGGATATATAATATATTATGTTCATGAACAGGATACAGATACAGATCCCAACGGCATAAACATACCAAAAAAACTTTACAGAAGATATATTGACCATGGAGAAAGAGCCATGCCTGTACCTGTAAGCAATATAGAATCTTTACTGACAGTGCCTTCTTCCCCGTCTCCCGAACACAGAGAAATAGCTACCAATGTAGATACCTTTGATGTTACGAGAGACGGGTTTATTGTAAAGATAAAACTTGCATACAGAAAAGCCATTACAGATAGAAAACAGGAAGGGGCAAATTATTCCATTTCAGGGACGGCAAACAATAAAGGCACTGACTATTTTGAATTACAGGCATCGGTAGAACCGAAAAATTAAATATTTTGCTATTATAACTATACTTTTACAGAATCTTATAAAAGCCTTATCTGTAGTGACAATGCCTGTTCACTACGAGGTAAATGAATGGTTTTATTAAAAAGTGCGAAACTATAGTATTATAAAATAAATAAAAAAGGAGAGAAAATTTATGAAAAATTCAGATAACGGTATGGTTCTTATCAGTATACTTCTTTTAACAGTTCTCCTGACAATGCTTACTGTATCAATGGTTTTTATAAGTACCAACCATCTTCAAATGATGGGAAATATAGAACAGAAAATGATTGCCCTGAAAGCTGCAGAAGCTGCGGCAGAATATGCCATGACAAGACTGAATATTCCCGATCGGCCCTGGGCCGTGTGGGATCCAAACCATGAAACCCCTTCACCTTCCGATGATACCCCGGATCCAAACGCAAATATTACTCTTCGTTTAAAAGGAGCCACTGCCTATATAAATTTTACAGGAAGCCAGTATCTTTCATATAATAATCTTAAAGGTCAGAATCCTGTAAATAGAAGCATTATCGGTGAAACAAAACTATCGGGAACTATTCCTGCGTACAGTGCAGAACTGATCTGTATCGGTAAAGCAGGGCCTGAAAATGGGGATGGCCCGATAAAATACGTGAAGGTTATTTTTATAAGAAACGACATATATCCCTATCCCATAAATTCAGATGGCCAGATAGATTTTGAAAGTGGGGGAGATATAAAAATATTCGGCAATAATTCTACTGCTCCCGGTTATATACATTCAAACTGGGACGGAGATACGGAAGATATAAATAATCCGAATTATTACAGCATCAAATCAGAACTGGGCAGCGGAAATGTAGATATGCTGGGAGGAGTGGCATCTGCAGTAGGTCCGATAACATTGAACAGAGCCCAGGAAAAAGATGTAGTTGTGGCTATGAACCCCGATGGCAGAGAAGAATTTGAAGACATTGATATAGACAATGTCCTTAAAAATGCAAAAGATACAGGACCGAAGGAAGTGGAACCGGGAACATTTATAGTGACACCGAGATACTATATAAAAGAAGGTATAAAAAATGAACAGGGACAGGATTTTAACCTAATCAGTGCCGCTGTAAAAGGCTTTGAGTCAAAAGGGGGAAGTCTGTCCCCAGAACAACATATACCGGGTCTGCTCAGTAAATTAAAGGGGTGCAGCGAACCGGGTTTTCCTCCTGATGTTGAAGAATTAAAACAGACAACCTATAAGCCTGAAGATGGATGGACTGTTAATTTTACAGCAAAATCAACACAGGACTGGATTACCGTTATGGAAGCACACGGGGAAAATGAATTCAAAGACTCGGAGGGCAAGGTTCTGGGATGGGACAGAGTTGTAGCCACAAAATACTGGATAGGTGTGGACTGGAAATTAACTGCTTCAAGACAGGAGCAATATCAGGATCCAAACACAGGTGAATGGAAAGAAAAAACTGTAACTGAAAATCAGGAAAACACATGGAGTCATCTGGGGCCTATGAGTGAAATAGGAGATGTTTCCTTCAATCTTGATGAAAGTAACAACTGGGGAAACAAACCTCCTCCGGAGGAAGTAATCAATTCGTGCGGATATGTATTCGGCCTGGCAAAACTGGGTTCAGACGGAGATCTCACGAAGTTTGTTCAGGAAGGCCAGTGTAACGGAGAACTCGGACTGGATCTTAACGTAAATCAAGAAGGAGACACGTTACTCTGTGACCTGGATCTTGTAAAAGATATTTATGTATGCAAAGATGAAACAAGTAAACCGGCACCGGACGATTACAAAACTCCTTTAAAATACCTGGCCTATAATCCGGAAGATCCTTCCTATAAAAACCCGCAGCCCAATGTTTTCTGCATAAGCGGCGAACAGTTTTCCGTACTTTACGGAGAACCTCCGAAAAGCCTCAATGAAATATACCAGAATTCATTAATAGAGCAAACAAATGTAAGTCCCAAACTTACCCTTCATTTAAACGAGCACAGTATTTATTCCGACTCTCATGTAGCAATAGGAGCGGAAGTAGAGGGGAAAGGAACTCTTGTATCACGTGGTAAAATGGGATATATTTACGGCATGCACAGCAATGAAGCAATAGCTCTCTCCGGTGACGATCTGATTCTCTCTACGAACAACCAGTCGAATATTGATGTAAGAGGCGTTCTCTATTCAGATGATGATACATGGCTAATACCTTTAAATAATGATTCTCCCCTGGCCACACAGGGAAATGTAATAGAATACAAACTGGGGAAGGAATATTCTGACGGCAGTGATAAAATAATATTCAGCTATAATCCTTCTCCTCCTGTAGACCCTGCTCCTACATCCATAAATATAGCTTCTGTAAAAACGCAGGATGGTGTAAAATACAGTGTTAATAATGTAGGAATAGAATACAACGGAACTGATTACGATTTCAGCAATTACAAACTTGATATAGAATGTGATATGACATCAAGTCCATTTACATACAGTGCAAAGCTCTATGAATATGATAAAACCAGTAAAACCTGGGAAAAAGTCAGTCCTTTACCTCCCGAATACAGCCAGGCAACGCTGGATAATATAGGAAGGGTAATAGGAGCCAATTTCACAGTAGGCAAAGGAGATATAAATATAACAGGAAATCTTGTGGGACTTAATAATAATTCCATCTATCCCGACGATGACGGTGGCAATAAATCAATTCATACACAGGGAAAAGGAAAGATATTCTTTTATTATGATATGATAAGTGTCGGTAAACTGGCAATGCTCAGAGGCGATAAATTTAACGTAAGAAGAGCATGCTGGTGTGAACTTAATTAAATTTAGTGAGTAGAAATATTTTATTCACCACTCAAAATTTTTGAAAAAATCTGGATAATTATTAAAAATACTGTTATAATATAGTCTATGTTAAATAAAATCTTAAAAATATATAAACCGGCACCTCACAGTGAAAAAATTCCGCCTGATGAAGTGCCACGGGAATACGAACGGTACCGTACTCAGATAATGGTTACCATCTTTATCGGTTATGCCGGTTATTATTTTGTCCGCCAGAATTTCTCCATGGCAAAACAGTATTTAATCAACAACATGCACTATACTACAGGTGATGTAGGCATTATAGCTTCAGCTCTGACAATAGCTTACGGAATAAGTAAATTCGTCATGGGAAATGTTTCAGACCGTTCAAATCCCAGATATTTTATGGCTACAGGCCTTATACTTTCAGGAATTGTAAATCTTATTTTCGGTTTTCTCCCTTCTATTTCTCTTATGATAGCCTTCTGGTTTTTAAACGGATGGTTTCAGGGCATGGGATGGCCTCCATGCGGGAGAACCATTACCCACTGGTTTTCCGACAGGGAAAGAGGAACCAAAATGGCCATATGGAATCTTGCCCATAATGTGGGGGGAGGTACAGTCGGCCCCCTTGTAACTCTTGCACTTATGATCTTTATATCCTGGAAAAGTATTTTCTATGCCCCCGGAATTCTGGCTATTATTATAGGTATAGGGATAATAATATTTTTACGTGATACCCCACAGTCTGTAGGGCTTCCTCCCATAGAGGAATATAAAGACGATTACCCCGATACCGCTATTGACGACAGGGAAAGAGAATTATCTTCCAGAGAAATACTTATGAATTTTGTATTCAACAATAAGTTTCTCTGGATTCTGGCTATTGCCAATGTATTTGTCTATGTTGTCCGTTACGGTGTTGTAAACTGGTCGCCCATATATCTTACAGATGTCAAGGGCTGCACACCTGAACTGGCAAGATGGCAATTTTTAATATTTGAATATGCAGGTATTCCCGGCATGTTACTTTCAGGCTGGGCAAGTGATAAGATTTTTCATGGAAGACGGGCTCCCATGTCGGTAATCTATATGATAATAGTTACTGCAGCAGTAGTTCTTTACTGGTTCAATCCTCCCGGCCGTTTTTTCATAGACTCGGTTACCTTATTCGCCATAGGATTTTTAATCTACGGTCCTGTAATGCTTATAGGCATTGCAGCAGTAGATATTGTCCCAAAAAAAGCGGCAGGCACCGCAGCAGGCTTTACAGGTCTGTTCGGTTACCTGGGAGCAACCATAGCAGAAGCAGGCATAGGAAAAGTCGTTCAGTATTATAACTGGACAGGAGGATTTATAGTTTTAATAGCTTCTGCATTACTGGCAATTGTGTTGCTGTCTATGACCTGGAATGTTCATGACAGAAGTAAAGAGTGAGTAGTGAGTAGTGAATAGCGAGAAGTCCTCGAGATTTATAATTCAGAGTTTTATCATCCTCTTTTTAGTAATTACAATCGTACCTGTTTTACCACAGTCACAGGACGAATTAATAGCAGAAGGTAACAAACTGTTTGCAAAAGGTAAATATGAAGAAGCCATACAGTGTTACAATAAAGCAATAGAAATTTACCCCTATTCTGCCGATGCCTGGAGATATAAAGGAGACAGTCTTTATTTTCAAAGGAAATACAGAGAAGCAATTCTCTGTTATGATAAAACCCTGGAAATAGATGATAAATATTTCTTCGCCTGTCTGAATAAAGGTCTTTCACTTTATTATCTTACAGAATATAAAGAAGCAGTCAGGTGGTATGACAGGGCAATAGAAATCAATCCCGCCTACACAAAAACCTGGATTAATAAAGGCATAGCCCTTGCACAGATGAAAAAATACGATGATGCAATCTACTGTTATAACAGAGCCATAGAACTGGACGCTAAATGTAAAGACGCCTGGAATTATAAAGGTCTTGCTCTGTTTAAACAGAAAAAATATGAAGAAGCAATTTTATGTTATGATGAAGCCCTCAGGATTGACCCGAAAAACAAAGATTTTCAATATAATAAAGAAAAAGCTCTTAAGGCGTTAACTCAGTGAGAGGGTTAAGGGTTGAGAGTTGAGAGTTGAGGATTGAGAGTTGAGGATTGAGAGTTGAGGGTTGAGAGTTAAGGGTTACCTTAAAGTTTAAACTTTAAACTACTTCACTTTTCACTGTTCACTGTTCTCCTGCCGGCTTCAACATCCCCTTTACCATCATAGTACAGTAGAGACTTTCCACTCCACCCGGTGCTACACCCCATATTTTATCGTCTGCCCCGGGCCATCCTGTTACTCTTTTACCGTCAAGGGTAAAAATAATTATCCTTTTTTCATAACATGTAAGGAACGGAAGATATTCATTTGTAACACAGGACAGAATGCTGACTATTTCGTCTCTTCTTCCGGGATCCATCGCCCGATTCAGTTCTTCCGCGAGTTTTTCCGTATCTATTTCCCTGCCCTTATAGTTTATGTTCGATGAAAGTCCCGAAGCTTTTCCTATAATAGATCCTTTATAATAAAAACGATTCAATGATATGGACGGGTGTCCGTATTTGGAAAGCTGGGCACCGTTTTCTGCTGCCATGTCAAAATTTCCTTCCCCTAATATTGTTCCGTAAAGGTCAAGAGGAATGACTCTGATCTGTGCCGGTATACCGAATTTAGTAAGCTGTGCAGAAGATGCTTCTGCAAGTAAAATCAGATCATTAAGGCCGGCAGGAGAAACTATTTCCAGATTTATATCCTTCCCGTCAGGTGTTAACCATACATTTCTTTTACTGTCTTTCTTATATCCCGAATCCAGAAGTATTTTTTCCGCTTTGTCCTGATTATGATCATAGCGAGTAAGATCTTTATAGAAATCTTCATTGAGCCAATCTTTCCGGAAGGATTTCGGGATACCGAAACTGTAATCATCAACTGTTTCTCCGTAACTGTAAGCTACCTGTCTTACCATGTCTCTGTTAATAATATGGGCAATGGCTTTACGAAAATTCAAATCCTGTACAGGATATTTTCTGCAATTATAAATAAGTCCGAATTCACTCATATCACAGGGAGTAATGAGAGTGGTTCCGGGATTTCTCTTTAAAATTTCCTGTGCCACATCATAGGGACATGCAGGAGCAACTGCATCCATCTCCCCTGCCATAAGATATGACCATACAACTTCATTGCTTCCCCATCTCATAATCCTGATTTTCTTTATATGCACATGCTGTATTTCATAATACTGTTCATATCTGTCAAGTAACATATCTGAAGCCGTAACTTTACCTATCTTAAACGGCCCTGTTCCTATCGGGAGAGAGGGATGATATTTATAAAGAATTTCTCTTACTTTCTGTGATTCTTTATGATATTCCAGGAGTGATTTTTCATCCTTTTTATCTATATGTTTTTCTTTTTCTCTCAAATCGGGAATTAAATCTGCCCATTGACCGAAAATATGATGGGGCGATGTAATCGTTTCCGTAAGAACACGAATGCTGTTAACCGGAGATATTTTATTCCATTTGAATATTACGGTTGTGTCGTCAGGACATTCTATATCCTTGAGGTTACGCCATACCTCCCAGTTTTTCAAATAGCCCGTATAAAACGTGGTTTTCACGTCACGGGAGGTAAATTTCTGTCCGTCATGCCATGTAACACCCTTTTTTAATGTTACAGTAAGGGTAAGAGGTTCTTCCTTGAAGGATTCTCCAAGACGCGGAATATATTCTTTTTCAGTTGGAATATAAACAAATAAAGGTTCATGCACAAATGGACCTGCCACTCCGACTCCTCCGGGAGCCCAGGGGTTTCCATGATAAGCAGGCGGAATATCCCAGTTTCCTGCAGTATAGAACACACCTTTTTCCGCTACCTTTTCAGCGCAGCCAGAACATATAAATAAAATTATAAAGAGAAGTAAATTTTTTATCATAATGAAAATCCCTGTTAAATTCAGCGCCATGTGTTCCATTTACTGAGGTAAGCATAAATAATACATATCTATCGTGACGCGTCACGCGTCACGCGTCACGGGAGAAAAACTTTTATTACATGCTTATGCTCAGGTCAGTATGTAAAATTGCAATGTGCCGGCATAACCATACATTACGCATCACGCGTGACGCGTCACGACTATATTATTACTTCTTATCTTCCATACTGATATGTACAATTTTCCATCCCATAGGAGATAACTGCATAACCATTTTCAAACATTTCTCCTCTCCCGGCACTTCCATAAGAAATTCTGCCCTATCAAGACCGGGTACCGGTTTTTTGAGAAGATGTAAAGGTTTTCCTCCGTTTTTATTTACACATTCAATATAAAGTTCTATAGATTTTTCAGGTTCTTTACATTCGGAACTTATATATTTTTTTATTTTTTCCTTTCCGTCCGGTGCGGCAATAAGAGTGTCTATCCTTTCATAAACAGTTATAGAAGAGCCCAGAAAATACCCTATATACCATGTAACAAACATAATAGACATTACCAGAGGTATAAGAAATTTCAAATTTGCCTTCAATGATATGCCAAAAGCGATTTTTTCTTTATTAAGACTGCTGTTTCTGACACCGTAGATGAAATAAATAAGAAGTCCCAGTAAAAGCCAGTAAACAAATCTTATCCATGTCAGCAGAGGCAGCTGTATCATGAGATATATACAGGTAATGGTTCCAAGGGCCGGTATAAGCGGGACAAGAGGACATTTAAAAGGTCTGTGACGTTCAGGGTCTTTATAACGAAGAATGATGACACCGACACAGACAAGTACAAAGGCAAAAAGTGTACCTATATTACAGAGTTCCACTACTTCATTGATATTTGCAAAGGCGGAAAAAAGAGCTACAAGGACACCTGTAAGTATTGTAGTAACATAGGGCGTCTGATATTTCGGATGAACACCTGCAAAAAATTTCGGTAATAATCCGTCTCTTGACATAGAGAAAAATATTCTGGGCTGGCCCATCTGAAAGACCAGCAGCACTGCCGCCATAGCCACAACAGCGCCGAACGATATTATACCTGCCGCCCAGTGCATACCTCTAAGGCTGAAAGCTTCTGCCAGCGGATCACCTGTGCCAAGCTGTGCATAGGGAACCATTCCGGTAAGCACAAGGGCTATTAAGATATAAACAATGGTGCAGATAATCAGAGAACCCATCATACCTATAGGAAGATCCCTGCTGGGATTTTTTGCTTCTTCTGCCGTAGTGGAAACTGCATCAAAACCGATATAGGCAAAGAATATGAGAGCAGAACCGGTAAAAACACCCTGCCATCCGTTCGGCATGAAAGGATGCCAGTTTTCCGGCTGTATAAATTTTATACCTACTATAATAAAGAAAAGCAATATAAGAAGTTTAAGTCCTACAAAAACATTATTCATTGCAGAAGATTCTTTAATACCTACTACAAGAACAATAGTTATGAACATAACTACAAGAAATGCAGGTAAATTAAGCATAATAGGAAGAGAACCTATATGGGGAGCATGTGCGAGAACCTCCGGGTTTGCAAGGCCATCTCTGTAATTTATTGCAAGCCATAGAGGAAATTTAATGCCAAGACCTTCCAGAAGCTGAACAAAATAATCACTCCATGAAATAGCAACTGCCACATTCCCCACTGCATATTCAATAATAAGATCCCACCCTATTATCCATGCAATAACCTCTCCTAAAGTGGCATAAGAATAGGTGTAAGCAGATCCGGATATTGGGATAAGTGAGGCAAATTCTGCGTAGCATAAAGCTGTAAAGGCACAGCATATGGCGGTTATTACGAAAGATATCATTATGGCCGGGCCTGCCCCCAGATGGGCTGCTCCGCCTGCAGTAGCAGAGCCGATTGTAGCAAATATACCTGCTCCTATAATTGCTCCCACACCGAGAGCAATGAGATCTACAGGGCCGAGAGCTCTTTTCAATTTATGTTCCTGTGCCTCTGATTCCTGCAGAATCATATTCAAGTTTTTTGTTTTAAAAATATTTGACATATAACCTCCAAATTTTTTTAAATTTTTGTACAATTCTCTTCTGCTATGATTTATTTTTATTACATCCTGCAATTTCTTTATTTTCCTGCAGGACTATTTATAGATTCTTATATAGAAATTATAATTCTTTTTAGAAAAAACAAAATCCTTCAATAAAAAGGTTTATTTACATTTATTTTAAAATTTATTTTACATAAGTGGCGATAGTTTTTTCATACAATTGTTATAGAATATATTTCTCTATAAACTGTCCTGATATTTTTATAAACAAACAATAAAAAAAGAGTCTGTTTCGACAGACTCTTTTTTCAATCCAGGTGTAATTATTAACTGTTATAATATTTCATCAAAGCATTATAAGCTTTATTCTGTTCACTTGTATTTACTTCTTTTCCTGACAATGCAAGTGCTCTTTCAGGCCCTCTGCTGGTCTTCGCAATTTCCCCTACTGCCTGTAAACAGAAGAAATCTCCGTTACTGATCTTCTCCATAAGAAGAGGAATAACACTTCCACCCATTTGCGTTATTTCCGTAAATGCTTCTGTTTTACAATAATCGGCAGGGTTTGCTGACATGGTTACTTTCGGGTCTTTACGGAATGTCTGCCATGATGCATAGAAACCGTCGAATTTTTTCTTTATTTCAGGATTTACCCGAAGAGTTTTTGCTTTAATACCAAGTTTTATATTAGCAGATAGTTCCTTCAATTTATTTGGCATTTCTTTGGGTTCACTGACTTTCGTATAGAACACATCAGGTTTCCCGTAAATCTCTCCCTGAAGTTCATCGAAACCATGCTGAATTCTTGCTTCCCCTCCGCATTTACTCTCCCATCTCGGGCCATGGCCGGGACCGGATATACTCCCATGGGTAATACCCTGTTCATTACTCCATCTGGCCAGTTCCCCTGTCTCTGCCCGTTTGAAACCACGGGAAGCATAAAATTTATCAAAAGCTTTATCTTCTGTGAGATTGGGATACATAGAAGGAGGCCAGATCCACTGGTCTGTTATACCTCCACTCCAGGCAATACAGTTATATGCCGGCGTAGCTTCATCCGTAACTACAGCTTTATCTACATCGAGCATGGGGAAATACTCATGGAACCTGACTTTTTCGTCTTCTGTCATAGGACGTTCAAGTCTTTCTAATTTAGTTCCATCGTCGGAAACTTTCGTTCCAGACAGAGTTTTCTGAAGTTCTCTCATTAAATCTGCATCCAGTTTCGCCGGAGCAGAAGTTTTCTGAAAAGAATCAGGCACTTCTTCTTTTACAGGAGTCTTAGCAGCCGGTTGACCGGTTGTTATTACTTTGCTTTCCACACTGTTAATATTCATACAAAATCCTCTCTCTCAGAAAGAATAATTTATCCATTAAACTTTAATATAGAAGAATATTTTACTTATGTCAATAATATTAATGTTAACAATTGGTAAACAAAAAATCAAATTTTTTTTTAATTCATTATAAAAGAAAAAATTCTAAAATTATTAAATTTCGAAATGTTCAAAAATATAAAATTTGATTTTAAATTTACATTTTGTTAACATATTTCTTTATAATTATATTGAGAAAAATATTTCCTTATAATATAATCAGATTGAGAGAATTTAATATTTGTAGATAAAAATATAT
>JBEHWO010000227.1:0-10982 GCA_040217695.1 Vulcanimicrobiota bacterium
TCCGGAAGATTTATGTGGTTTCCTTCTGTTGTCAGATTTACTTTTAATCCGTATTTTTCAGGAGACTGTTCTGATAGCCATTCTATTGCAGCGATGAGGCCAAGTTCATAAAGAACAGGAGGACTCAATTCAAAGGTCACGTTTCTCGTATATTGAATGGTTTGATCCAGCAATCTTCTTATGTCTATAATATTCTGTTCAAATCCGCAAAAAATTGCATTGCCCTGAAGGGCAGATAGCTTTAGTTTGATTATTGCCAGAGCCTGACCTATATGATCATGTAGATTGGACGCTATTGTACGTCTTTCCCGTTCTTCTGCCAGCGATAATTCGAGAGTCATTTCTCTGAGTTCTTTCTGGTATTTTTTTATCTTTTCTTCTACTTTTTTTCTCTCAATGATTTCTTCTTCCAATGCTTTATTCAGTCTGCTTAATTCTTCAGTCCTCTTTATGACTTTCTCTTCCATTTCATTCCAGGCTATTTTTAGCGCTTCTTTTGATTTTTTCCTTTCCGAATAGGAAGATAACATGTTTGCAAGTGAATCAATAAGATCCCTTTCTTCTTTGAGAAAAGGCCCTTCAAAAGCAGGAGGTTTTTCCTGAAGGTAACATATTTCAATAATTCCTGTTCTCTCATTTCCTGTATTAATAAATGCAGATTGCCTCCAGGCAGTTCTGATGAAATTGTCTGTTTTAGATTCCCTTCCTTCGAAAGTAATACTTGCTGCAGCAATATCAGGATACTGCCATGAATCCGGTAAAATCTTTATTATTTCCTCCATGATTTCTTCCGTATTTTTAGAATCATCCTGAAGGATTGTGGCACTTTTATGTAAAGCAGTAAGCTCTTTTATTCTTTCCTGTAAATCATGTAATATATTATTGTTCATAGGACAATTATTTTATCTGTTACGGTTCCGACTATAATTCGCAATATTATAACATTTTTCAGGGAATTTTGCTATTGGAGCATGATTTTTATTTGTGTGAAATTTATTATATTTTTCCAAAAAAAATAAAGAAATAGTTTACAAATAAAAAAACCTGTGATAGAATAGTATGTATTATTGGGTCTTATATAATACACAAAGGGGGTTTTGTAAGGGTGACTCCAATAAAGATATAAAACAAAGGACCTTTCATCAATCAAGTATATGGGAAACTCCTGTTTTCCATTATACAAAGAATATCAGTGTACCCCTTACACTCTCCGGCTATTCCAGGCAACCAGGTAGCAGGGGAGTGTTTGTTAGTAGAAAAATGTCTCCTCTCTTTTCTGTATTTATATGTCATTTTTATTAAAATCTTTTTATATAGAATTTATAGGTTTAATGGACAATCCTCGCGTCACGCGTCACGCGTCACGCGTCACGATAATTTAATTTATGCTTACAAGTGATCTGGTAAGATTTCATTACAGAGGCCCTGACGTATATCCTTCTTATATAAAAACAGGTGAGAAATACCTTGCCATAGCAGTAGAATTAATAGATATATATAATAATTTTACCGGCAGAACCAGAGGGGAACTGAATGAGGCTATTAAAGACTATATAGGTTTCGGTACCGACTATAAGATTAAAAGAGGCCTTTCCAGAATACTTCAGACAGAATGCAGCGAATTTAATATATTATCAAGATTTATTCCTTCTGAAATTCGCCGTAAAGTTTTTACTATGGCATCGGAGAATTTTCCCGTTACAGAAAGGCCGGATGCAATTCACCCCGTAACCAGGAAAGATATATTAAATCAGGTTGCTTCAGAACTGGGCGGCACTGTTGATGATATAGAGCAGGGGTTTTATGCTGACCTTGTAGACAGTCATGTCCTCACCACTTTTCATGGCACTGAACCTTTATGGCTTTTAAACAGATACAATCTTGCTCTGGCTCAGGGTATTCTCTATTCATGTCTGGAAATGAAAATTATCGCCTATAAAAATCTCCCTGTAAGGTACAAACAGATTTTTAAATTTATAAAGTTTTACCGGTTAATCCATCAGGTAAAGGGCGATCTCGATAGCGGTTACGAAATTCTTCTCGACGGCCCCGTGAGTATGTTCAAGCAGTCAAGAAAATACGGCATACAGATGTCTTCTTTCCTTCCTGCTCTTATACTCTGCACGAAATGGAAAATGGATGCGGAAATTAAATGTGATGACGGAAAAATAAGAAATTTTTCTCTTGATACTGATTCTGACCTTGTATCACATTATACTGATTCCGGAGAATATGATTCACTGCTGGAAGAAAAATTTGCCGAAAGATTTAAAAAACTGGACTCTCCCTGGCAGATGGAAAGGGAAACAGAAATTGTAAATCTTAAAGAAACAGTGTTTATTCCTGACTTTACCTTTTACAATAAAGAAGACGGCCGGATTGCCTATATGGAAATTGTAGGTTTCTGGAGACCTGAGTATCTGAAGAGAAAATTTAAAAAACTTCAACAGGCAAGTGTCAATACTATAGTGGCAATTTCTGAAGATTTAAATGTATCGGAAGAAAAGGTCAAAAATTTCCCCGGCACTTACTTTTTCTTTAAAACCTCAATTAATCCTTCCCCTGTACTGGAAATACTGGAACAGATCGGAAAACCGCTGGAGATAAGGTAGTGAGTCGTGAGTGGTGAGTCGTGAGAAGTGAAGAGTGAAGAGTGAGAAGTGAAGAGTGAAGAGTGAGCAGTAGGGGCGACCACAGAGGGGCGCCCGGTACCGGTAAAACACGCGTAACGCGTTACGCGTCACGCGTTACGTGTTACACATCACGTTTTTTTATTCTCCTGCCATTTTTTCAATCTCTGCCATAAGGTCTCCCAGAATTGCTTCTGCTTTCGATTTATAAGTATCTCTTTTATAGGCAGTATCTGCTGCGTCTCTCTGAAATCTTGTTACTATGGCTTTATCGATACGGCTTCTCTGCTTGGCATCTGCAGTGGCTTTAGCCGGTAAATATCTCTGATGAAATTTCTGTGCCTCCAGAAGAAGCCCTTCTGCTTCTGCGAGCATTTTTTTGTGTTTATCTGTCAATATATCTTCCTGTTTCAAGGATTTTATATCAAATAATAAATCTTTTATTACCTGGCCCTGATCAACTTCTCCGGCTTTCATAAATATTAAGACTCCAATCTGTTTTTATTTCACGCATCACGCATCACGCATCACGCATTACGCATTACGCATTACGCCAATAATTATACCCTGAAAATTTTTTTTAGTCTACACTTTTCCGTTAAAAGTTTATTGAAAATGATCGATAATCTGTTATAATATTAGGTTATAATTATAAATTTTGAATTCAGGGTTATAAACAGTTATGAACGAACCGGTCATAACAACGTTCGGGCATCCTGACTCCCGTCACGCGTCACGCGTCACGCGTCACGATTCTCATATAAACCCCTCTTTATAGAAAGGTTTTTGAAATGAGCAAAGAAATAAACATCTGTCTGAAGCCTGAAGGAGAAATATTCACTTTCCCTGAAGGTATAACACTCGAAGAGGTTAAAGATAAATTAAAATCATCATCGCCATATATAATAACTTCTGCTCTTGTAAACAATGAAGAAAAAGATCTTCTTTATAAATTGCATGATGACTCCACCGTTGAATTTCTGGATCTGTCCAATTCCGAAGGATTGAGGGTTTATGTAAACAGTCTATCTTTTCTTCTTCTGATTGCTTCCAGAAGGGTTTTCCCCGGTGAACCGTTACATATACTTCATTCTCTGGACAGGGGGCTCTTCTGTGTAATGAAAAACATATATCCCATAAAGAAACAGAAACTTAAAGACCTAGAAGAGGCAATGAGGGAAATAGTGGAAGAAGATCTGCCTTTCAAGGGAAAGGTAATGGGAGTGGAAGATGCTGTAAAACTATTTAAAACTCAGGGCTCTTTCGATAAAGTCAGTCTTCTGGAATATTATAAAGATAAAAAAGTTCCTGTTTACAGGTGTGACGGAATAAGTGATACCTTTTACGGTCCCCTTGTTCCTGCTACAGGGTATTTAAAACAATTTGAACTTACCTACTGTCCTCCCGGGTTTATACTGAGATACCCTGATATATTCAGTCCTGACAAGCTTCCCGTATATACAAACCAGAGGAAACTTGCAAGAATATTTTATGAATATCAGAGATGGGTCAGTCTTCTGGGGGTGGATACTCTTGCTTCTTTGAACGATTTTATCAGAAAAGGTGACATAGGTGAAATAATAAGGATATCCGAAGCGCTTCAGGAGAAAAAGATAGCCAGAATGGCAGATATGATAACCCAGTACAGGGATCAATTGAAGATTATTCTTATTGCAGGGCCTTCTGCATCTGGGAAAACTACCTTCTCCAAAAGGCTTGCCACACAGCTCCGTGTAAATGGCCTGAAACCTATTCCTATTTCAGTAGATGATTATTTTATAGATGTAGACAGAATACCTTTTGACGAAAATGGCGAGAGAAATTTTGAAGCCATAGAAGTCGTAGATTTAGAACTGCTTAATGATCATCTTATAAGTCTTTTATACGGAGATGAGATTGAACTGCCGTCTTTTGATTTTGCCACAGGAAAAAGTGTAAAGAGCGGCAGGAAAATTAAAATTTCAGATGAACATCTTCTTATAATGGAAGGCATACACTGTTTGAATGACAGGCTTACAGAAGCAGTGCCTCAGAGCAATAAATATAAGATCTATGTATCGGCACTGTGCCAGCTCAATCTGGATGATCATAACAGGGTTTCCACAACGGATACGAGAAAACTCAGACGTATTGTAAGGGATCATCAGTTCCGCGGAAGAGCTCCCCAGGGTACTCTGAATATGTGGCGTTCTGTCAGAAAAGGTGAAGAAAAATATATATATCCTTTCCAGGAAGATGCAGATATAATGTTTAACACTGCCCTTATATACGAATTATCTGTCATCAAAACCTATGCGGAACCAATTCTTACGAAGATTACAAAAGAAGACCCATTTTATACTGAAAGTCAGAGGCTTTTGAAATTTCTGGATCTCTTTCTGCCGGTAAAACCGGATGATGTTCCTCCCAATTCTATTCTCAGGGAATTTATAGGGTAAATTTTCTAAATAATTTTTTGTCAAATGTTAACAAAATTTTAACAAATTTTTTTATCTGACCTGCATTTTTTGTGATATTATGGGATTGTCGGAATTTAGAATTAAGATTAAATTTTATATAAATTTCAACAAAGGAGAGGGTGCAATGTATGAAAATCAATCAAAATCTTCCCATAACCACAGGGAAAGTCGACGGAGCAAGGAAAACAAAGGAAAGTGATCCTCTTGCCCAGAAAGACAGTGTAGAACTTGGTTCCAGCCGTGAAGCAGAGAGACCGCTTACGGAATTACTTTTAAAACATCAGAAAGACGTAAGAAGTGCCGAGATAGATAAGGTTTTAACAAAGAAAACAAAACTTTATGCCGATACATACGGACAGATAAAAAATATGGCTCTTCAGATAAGCAGCTATGCAGGTGGTGCCATACGTAGAGACATGCTTGACAGTTACGGTATTCTCTTTACAAAAATGGAACCTGATACAAAATTTACCATAGCAGTGGAAAGTCCCAGGGATAAAGCAGATGTTCAGGCAGTAATGAAAAAAGTGAATATGGAGAATCCTGAAAGAGTCAAATTTGTAGAATTTCAGGGCAAGAGTCTTACCATATGGGCGAGAGATCAAATGCTTGCCGGTTTCTTACCTGATGAGCCGGACAAACATCTCCTCATAGGCCAGAGCATGCTCCATGACTGGCACGGTGATGATATGGACGTTCCTCCGGCAATTGCAGAGGCTGTTCCCAATACGGTATTCGATCCTGAAAGAAGGATAAGAACAGACGGAGGCGACGGAGTAACAAATACAAAAGAAGAATTCCGCGGTGCCTTCTCCTATGTGGCAACTGCAGAAAAACTGCAGCAGGCGGGAAAAGCAAATCGTGGACTGAAACAGGATGTAGTAAAATTATACGAAAATATGACGGGAAAACATGTTGTACCCTCGGCATCAGGCGAGCTTCCCTATAAAACAGTGCAGAATCATTCCATAGAAGGTGCACTGGGATATAATAAACAGGACGGAGAAGTAGTTCCGAATCCTGATTATAAACCCACAGTAACTAGAGGCTCTAATGATGTTCCCGAAGAACAGATGTGGCTTGATGCAGCAAAGAAACTCTTTGAAGAAGAATTCGGTAAGCCTGTAACCATTCTCGGACTCGATGATCCGAATACAAAAGAAGTAGAAGGACCTGCATCAGACCATCTGGATATGTCCTGCACCCCTATTGATGATCAGACCTTCCTCCTTGGCGATCCCGAACTTGCAAAGAGTCTTATTAAATCAATGACACCGGAAGAAAAGAAACAGGCCGGTGAGCGTTTTACAGAACTCAGAAATGCAGGTATGGAAGAAGATTTGAGACTCCTTAAAGAAGACAGAGTTCGTTTACCGGGCGGTGAAAAAGAGAAACTCATGGCACAGATAGAACATGAAATGAAAGTGCCTGTAGATATAGATAAATTGTTTGGTGATACCAGAGTTCAGGGAGATAAACCCTATAACTTCACAAACTACAAGAATGTTCTTGAACAGAAGGGTTACGAAGTGGACAGAGTGCCTCACCTTGAACCGAGAGGCGGCGGTCCATATCTTACAAAAAATAACTCTGTATCAGAACGTTTCACAAGAGCAGACGGAACAGAGGTAAGAAGAGTATTTCTCCCTCATTACGGAATACCGAAGATTGACAATTATGCAAAAGGCGTATGGCAGAAACATAATTTTGAAGTCGTAGATATGCCTCTTGGCAACGTATCAACCAGATGGGGCGCACTCCGCTGCATATCCCAGTGGCTCGAAAGAAGCCCCCAGGGATAATGGGGCGTAATGAGTAACGCGTAATGCGTTATGGGATTTATAGAACCCGGACCTGAAAAAGATCCGGGTTTTATTTTATTTTTGATGTATTTTTGTCATATAAGTCATTATGTTAAAGATGACTGGATAAATACCGGCATAAGAGATCATAAAGATAATAATGCCGGTAAGGTCGGTTATGAAATAAACTTCAATAGATATTTTTATAAATATGTCCTTCCGAGACCTCTGGCAGAAATAGAAGCAGATATAAAAGTCATAGAGAAAGAAATTGTCGAAATGCTTTCTCGAATCACATCATGAAATTTTTCTAAAAAATTCCTTGCTAAATTCTTAATATTTTGATAGAATTTAATAAAAAGATTTACCTTGTGGGTAAATAAAATCACAGATTTATTGTCAGCAAATGGATATAATATTTGAGAAGGATAAATTAAAAGAGGAATATAATAATTTTAAAGTTCTTGTGAAAAAATACGGTGATAAAAGAGCAAAAATTATCAGGCAAAGACTGGATGATCTTTCTGCTGCAGCAAATTTAGAAGTTATGAGAAATTTGCCGGGGAGGTGTCATGAATTAAGAGGTGACCGTAAATGGCAGTTGTCAATGGATGCAGGTCACCCTTACAGATTGATTTTTATGCCTGCAAATGAGCCTGTACCTGTAAAATCCGATGGCGGGTTGGACTGGAAACAGGTTACGGTTATTAAAATTTTAGGGGTGGTGGATACTCATGCATAAGAATTTTATAAATGAATATAATCCTGATTTTGTCTCGCCTCCCGGTGATACTCTGGCAGAACTTCTTAAGGAAAGAGGTATGACTCAGGCGGAACTGGCCCAGAGAACAGGGAAAAAGACAAAAACTATTAATCAAATTATTAAAGGTATTGCGCCTATAACTCCCAGGACATCTATCCAGTTAGAACGTGTTCTGTGGGTGCCGGCAGGTTTCTGGGATGAGAGAGAAAGGAAATATCAGGAATTTCTTGCCAGAAATGAAGAGAAAGAAGAGTTAAAGAAACAGCTTTTATGGTTAAATAATATTCCTGTTAAAGAGATGATAAAACTTAACTGGATAGAAAAATATAGCGATAAAGTCCTTCAGCTACAGGAGATTTTAAGTTTTTTAGGCATTGCTTCTCCTGATCAATATGAAGCAGTTTTGTCATGTGCTTATTATCGCAAATCACAGGTTTTTAAAAGTGATCCCGGTACTCTTTCAGTATGGCTCCGTAAAGGAGAAATAGAAGCAAGGAATATTCAGACAGAGTCTTACAGCCTGAGCAGCTTCAGGACAAATTTGAAAAAGATCCGAAATCTTACCAGAGAGGCTCCTGATGTATTTATTCCTGAATTAAGGGAATTATGTTCTTCTTCGGGTGTGGCAGTTGTGTTTGTGCCGGAACTGCCCGGAACAAGAATATGCGGAGCAGTTAGATGGCTCAGTCCGGAAAAAGCATTAATACAGCTCAGTCTTAGATATAAAAGAGATGACCATCTCTGGTTTTCTTTTTTCCATGAAGCAGGTCATATTATACTTCACGGAAAAAAAGATGTTTTTATTGAGGAAGAAAAGACGGAAGGTATAAAAGAAGATGAAGCAAATTCATTTGCTTCCAATTTCCTTATACCTTCTGTTATGTTGGAAAGTTTTATGAATACTGATAAAAAAGGGGCAAGAGATATAGAAATTTTTGCGGAGAAGGTTGGTATTGCGCCGGGTATAGTGGTAGGACAGTTACAGCATAAGGGATATCTTCAGATGAATTGGTGTAATAATTTGAAAAGACATATTGACTGGGATGAAATAAAGAATCTGTGAGAAAAATGGGATAAATAGAAAGAGATTAACCTTTTATGGAATTTGAAAAAGATTTTTCAGAAATAACCAGACTTATTGAAAAAGCAAGATATAATGCTCTGAAAAGTGTAAACGTGGAACTCATTAATCTTTACTGGCAGATAGGAGAGTATATCAGTAAAAAAGTAGAAAGTGCCGCATGGGGAAAAAGTATTGTCCGGAATCTTTCTGATTATTTAAATCAAACTATGCCTGATTTTAAAGGGTTTTCTTCTCAAAATATATGGAGAATGAAACAGTTTTATGAATGTTATAAGGATCATGAAAAACTCTCAACACTGTTGAGAGAATTATCCTGGTCAAGTCACCTGCATATTCTTTCAAAAACAAAAACAATCGAAGAAAAAGAGTTTTATTTAAGGTTAACTGTTAAAGAAAAATATTCAGTAAGAGAATAGGAATAATACTCTGCAAAAATAAGGATAATCAGGTGGTAGAATATGCTATGAGTAGAAATCTTTCTCCCGCTCTTGTAACAGAATATAAGATAAAGTTAATTGATAAAAGAATTCTGGAAGAAAAACTGGATGAACTGTTTGAACTGTCTGTTAATAGTTTATCTGCTATGGAACACAGGGAGAATATAAAAAATGGTTGTCAGTAAATGGAAGCCTTATCTGATACAGGATATGATCGACTCCAATTTCACTTTTTATAAACAGATAAATGATAATCCTGATTTCTCCGAATTCCTCTTCCATTGGCTATTTGAAAGATATTATAAGAGAACATTAAAAATTAAAAGGTAATTGTATGGAGCTTGATAGAAAACAAAAAAAATTAATTGCTATTTATGGTGAATACCCAAAAAACTTATCTGTTATTGGTGAAAATACTTGAAAAGGAATAGGTTTATATAATAATTATGGAATTGTATTTTCTTAAAGACTCCGAAACAGAAGCAGGGGAGACCTATGTATGTCCTATCTATAAATGGATAGGCCAGGGACGAACCGTAAGAAATTCTATCGGTATGGATATAGTAAATTTCCCGGGTGGTATAGGTTTCTGCGTCGAACATTACGGCTTTCATAAAAAGTTAATAGTCATTTTAAATATATACAGAGAAGACGGTTCTGTGGAACACTATATACAGGAAGCCGCTTATGTGGAGCTGATAAATGACGAATATGAAAAATGGCAGACAGATAAGCTCCCCATCTATCCCTATGACAGTCTCCATGGAAAAGTTCTTCATATAACCTTTTCATTTATAATACATAAAGACAAAAAATCTCTTCCTTCTATTTATGAATATAACTTTGCCTCTATAGAAGATTTTTACAGAGGTCATACTTCGCCGGATGATTTCAGAAATTTTATAAAATACAATGAATATAAATTGATAACCTATCATCCTGAAACAGTTCAATTAGCACTTCATCATATAAATAATCCCTGGGAAGCTCTTCCAGTTAACCCCTGTTTTACAAGAGGAAATCCTGATGATCAGGCCCATCCGAGACATGAAATACACAGGCTTATAGATTCTGTCATAGACAGGAAAAAAAATGATATTCATGGCAGACATTATATACACCTGTCTGTATTTAACTTCGATAATCCATATATAGCAGATCATCTGATACATGCCTTTTATGAAGGTGTGGAAGTTGAAGCTATAGGAGGATGGGAACAGGTAAGTTCCATGGATTATATAGACAGTGTGGCGAAACTCAGGAAACACAGGATACCTGTCTACGGAGTCGTAAGGAATGTTCCCCATGAACCGTCAGGCATAGCAAGTATGCATACAAAGATTATCATATTTGACGGACAGGCCTCTATGAGCGCTTCTTTTAATCTGGATTTTCATATATGGGGCGGTAACCGGGAAAATTGTATTTTTCACTATTCACCTCATATAGCCGTACTGTACGAACACATATATCATGCCATAAAAGGAGTGTTCTATATAGCTCCCCATATTGATATTAATGCAAGATTTAACACGTTTTACAGCTTTGCAACATATAACTCCTCTGACGGAAGATTTTACAGGGCACAGGATGTGATAATAAGAGAAATAGGCAGGGCAAGACACTCCATAGTAGTAGTTATGTTCGATATAAATTATCTGCCGGGATTTGATGAACATGGCAGAAGAACAGATTGTATAGTAGAACTCATAAAGGCAAAACTCAGAGGAGTTTATGTAAAGATTATATTTAACGGTGCAGTGATTGAAACAGGCAGGATGCCTGAAAGATGGGATAAAGATTACAG
>JBEHWO010000228.1:0-10963 GCA_040217695.1 Vulcanimicrobiota bacterium
TTCATATATAATTTCTTTTCTTCTTTCAAATTCCTGATTTACCGGTTTAAAGACAAGGGTTTCCCCTTTATGATTTTTACAGAAAACAGGATTGTTTATTCCCTGAAAAGCCACTCTTTGAGTTCCTCCGTTTTTATTTAATTGAAGTTGTACTCTCTGAAGAATTTCAGCTTTATTTTCTATCGTGAAATTATTATTCATAAATTAATACCCTGTATTAATGACCTGGCAATAATATGTTTTCTCTATTATAAATAAACTTCCTGCAAATGTAATGCCATAATTATGTATAAATATTCTATAATGAATAATTATACTTACTTTCATAATATTGTATAATTATCTCGTAATGCGTTATGCGTTATGCGTGATGCGCGGGGATTAAACCCGTCACGCGTTACGCGTCACGACAAATTACTGACCTGAGCATAAGCATTTAATAAACGTTTTCCTCCCGTCACGCGTTACGCGTTACGCGTCACGAGATCAAATACGTGTTATTTATGCTCACCTCAATAAATTCTAATAAGTTATGAAATACACTATAAAAGAAGGAATCAGGCAAAGAGATATACAATTCTTTTAAAGAAAAAAATTATTGAGAGGAGTTCCCCTGTTTTATGAAAGCAATTGAAGTGAATCAGAAATATGAAGGTATTCCTGAAGCTTTAGGTGAAATCCCTTTATTCGGTTATGTCCAGCCATGGAGTGAATATCATCCCGAATGTAATCTTAAAGATAAGACTCAATGGAAATATTTTCCATGTCAGACAGCCAATATAAAGGTCAAAGGTGTTTATAAAGATATTGAAGTTAAGAGTAATAAATGGATGGAAATATCCTGTAATGAAGCAAGAATTTCCGCAGAAACAGGCGGAGGGCCATTCGGAGCTGTCATAATTCAGATTGATGATGAAACAAATAATGTGATAAGATACTGGAAAGAACACAATCATGTCAACGAGTGGAACGACCCGACAGCCCATGCGGAAATAGCGGCAATAAGAACTGCCTGTGAAGAACTGGGAGTCTATGATCTCGGTAACATATATAAAGACAGGACAAAGCTTCAGCAGAAAGGCGAAAGATCCCACTGTGAACTTTACAGCAGTTGTGAGCCATGTCCTATGTGTATGGGAGCGATTTACTGGGCTCATATTCCTGTTCTTGTCTTTGCTGCTACAAGATTTGATGCTTCACAGCAGGGACTTAATTTTATTGATGAAGAACTTTATAATGAATTCAGAAAACCTTATAATGAAAAGAAGATAAAGATATATCAATCTACCTGTTCCAATTCTCTTGATGCTTTTAATTTATGGAAAAGAACTGAAAAGACTCATTATTAGTAAATGTTCGCCAGCACGGGATAATAAATAGCTCGTAACTCGTTAGGATTCTCATATAAAATAAAGGATTGAAAAGGTAAATATAGAATTTAAAGATTAAAAAAATATCGAAAATTCACCGGAAGAGGCGGAATGTATGGCAAAAAAAGAAGGGATTTTCTCACGATTGTTTTCCAGGTTAAAAGGCGGAGAAGAAGACACTAAAAAATCTTCTCTTTATTCCCGGGAATATGAAAATACTCCTGATTTTTATGTCACCGTTATTAAAGGTGACGAAAAAGGCAGAATATTTGAACTGTCCGGTGCCCCTGTTTTTATTGGTAAACATAAGGATATCTTAACCATAACTGATAATAGAGATATGATAACGGAAAAACAGGCAAGAATTTTCTGGAATGAACATAAAAAATCCTATGTGATTGATAGAGACGAAAGTTTAAAACCTACAGTAGTGGACGGAACAGTTATAACAAAAGAAACAATCCTTAAAAACAGAAGTCAGATTATCATAGGACAGACTGTTATTGAATATAGAGGAAAAGATATTTCTGCCATGCCGGATAAATCTGACAGACAGGATAATTTTGACGATGTTAACAGATTGTTTGATGGATTTTCGTCAGAAATATCAGATGATTTACCGGAAAAAAAGACCTGTGAAGAAGGCGGAGATGAAGAAACAGGTACAGAGGAAAAATATATGGACGATGCCATGGAAGAGGAGCCGGAAGAAATTCGGAAATTTGAGAGCGGATATATACTTGAAGTCATATCAGGTATTGAAGAAGGCAGGAGATTTGTGCTGGACAGACCTATTATATCCATAGGAAAACTCACCGCCATGGATAGACATGGATGGATTTTACTTGATACTTCCTCTATATCTGCCGATCAGGCTACTCTTAAATGGATGGATAAATATAAAAAATTTGCCATACTCCATACGAGAGATGCTATAACTCCTACACTGGTAAATGACAGAGCTATATCTGACAGAGAATTTACCCTGTTGAGAACTGATGATATTATAAGAACCGGTAATATCAAAATGGTAATAAAATATAAAGGAGAAAACAGAACAGACTTTGAAGAAGAACGTCCTGAATATTCGTCTCCCGGATTTTCCGGAAGGGAAAAGGATTCCGGAGATAATGCAGGCAGAGCATCAGAATCCTCCGTCAGGAGAGAATATTTGTCTAAGGGATTTTCCGGAAGGGAAAAGGATTTCAGGGATAGTATTCATAAAAGATCAGAAACTTATGCCAGGAGAGAATATTCCGGTTCCAGGCTTCCCGGAATGCCCCGGGAACCGGAAAAGAGTATTGCTTCAGGGGCAGAACATCAGAAATTCAGGGATTACTCAAAACCTGAAACCGGTACAGGGAAAAAAACGGTACAGGATGAAACACTTGAAGTCTCATTTAAAGAAGGTCATATGTTTCAGGTAGTAGGCGGGCCTGACAGGGATAGAGCATTTACAATAAGTAAAGCCATGGTAGAGAAAAAACTTGTTATAGGCAGAAAAGGAAGGGTAAGAAAAGATATTGAGATTGCCGATGATTCCATGCTTGACTCCCATGCAAGCCTGACCTTTGAAGATATATGGCTTATTCTTAATTTAGAAGATCAAGAGGGAGAAATTCTCGTAAACGGATTATCTGTTATAAAAAAAGGGCTGGAAGACGGAGATGTAATAAAAATAGGTAATACAGTTATCGAACATTATCTGGTAGGTTCCAATCCGGCTAAAGGAGCAACTCTGGAAATGACGGAAGGTTTCAGGGAAGGCCTGATTATTCCTGTGAAGAAAAAACAGTTACTCATAGGAAGAAAATCCGATGACCATATAAAAAAAGATATAGAATTTCCCGAAGATGACAGAACTGTATCACGCCAGCATTGCCGTATAGACAAAAAAGGGAATAAATTTTATTTGATCAATCAGAAATCAAAAAATATGACTCTTCTGAATGGAATTCTTGTTACAGAGCCACGACCTCTGGTAAACGGTGATAATATACAGATAGGAAACAGTACGGTATTTCTATTCAAATGCTTCGAGCCGCCTCTGGTTGTAAGAGACAAACCGAGAGAAATCAAAAAGACTGTAGAAGAAAAAGTTATTATACTCGATTACAAGGTAGAGGACAAAAAAACATCTGCCGCAACACAGGAAATGGATAGTATGATACTTATTCCGGGAGGGAAATTTTATATGGGAACCAATCAGGAAGGTGATTCCAGTCCCGGCCATACAGTTCATGTAGATCCTTTTTATATAGACAGATATGCAGTCACAAACAGTCAGTATGCAGAGTTTGTCAATAATACCGGTTATAAAAGCGAAGGAGGCTGGGAAGAATATTTTTCCGGAGGTAAAGAAGATTATCCCGTAGTGGGGATTACCTATAATGATGCCCGTGCATACGGAACATGGAAAGGGAAACGGCTGCCAACAGAAGCGGAATGGGAAAAAGCAGGAAGAGGAGAAGACGGAAGGCTTTATCCATGGGGCAACGAATGGGCATCTGAAAAATTATGCAGTAAAGACGGAGGAGAGATTTCGTCAGTATATACTTACAGTGAAGGTGCCAGCCCCTATGGTGTTATGAATATGCTGGGCTCTGTATGGGAATGGACCGGTGACCACTATGGGCCATATCCTTACACTGCCAGACCTGTCACAGACCAGTCTAAAGAAGTTGTCATAAGGGGAGGAGATTTTCTTACAGAACTTAAAGAAAGCGGCATTACAATAAGAGCCGGTATATGTCCTGACGAATATGTCGATGGTGTTGGTTTCAGATGTGCAAAGTCTGCATATGAATAAGTTTAACAAAAAATTAACATACCTTTATTGTTTTTTATTAACCTGTTTATTATAATTAATACAGGTTAATGATAATTCCTTTTATCTATCAGAAAGTAGATATATATTATGCAAATCAACAGAGTAATACGTAATAAAAGTAATTTGCCCGTAAATAAAGGCACCATTACAGATTTATCATATGAGGTCTGTACAGATATTGAAAAGAAAGAAGATTCTTTTAAATCCACTTCCCATATAACAGGACATACAGGTGAGAGTGTAATTAAAGAATTTGATATGAAAGAATACGGTAATATAGCTCTGAAAGGAGAAACAAAATTTAAAGGTAAAGTAAAATCAGATATGGAGATTTCTCATGACAGATTTCTTCTGAACCCTGCAATAAAACTGAAACAGCAAAATATTGCCGGCCTGGAGATTGGGAAAGACATTAAAATTTCAGATATTCAGATACATGGAACCATTGAAGCAGGTGTGCAGGCAAATGCCGATACCGGAATCGAAGGGGTTTTTCATGTATCTTCAAAAGAATGTGAGTTTGGATTTAAATTAGCTGACAGAATAGAATTTGGCACCTATGAAGGTGTTAAATTATCTGCATTTACTCAGAGAGGCAGTAATGTGAATGTCAGTGTCAGGCTGGAACAGGGGCCTCAGCTTGGAGGAGCTGTAGGAGCAGGTATTAAAATTGATAGAGAAGCAATTCATGGCAGACTGGAACTGGATGGAAATTTTGGACTCTTTGGAACAGATCTCAGAGCGTCTTTTACTATGAGATATGATGACATAAAACATGCTATGGAGAATATAGCCCATACAGTAATAGCAGGACCTTTAGGTATGGCAGTGTCCAGAGTTTTACACGGAACTGAAGGGGAAGATAAACTGCAGGAACGTTCCCGGAAGGAAGATAAAAAAGCTCAGGTGTTAAAAAAATCGGAAAAAGATTCTGAGGTAAAAAAGCCGGAGAGCGAAGATTTATCTCCGAAAAATGTTTCTCACCAGCATTTCAGATGGCAAATTCTCAAGATTGACGATTAAATATAATTGCGCAGTGAGTGTTCATGAACACTCACTGCGCAATGTTCATTATTCAGGTATAAGACTGAAAGCACCTACTACATCACCGTCAAAGTGATAAAGAACTTCTTCCACATAATCTATAATATATCTCTCCCCTACATCTCCCAGATAGACACCTTTATCTATATTGCCGTTTCTGGTATTTATACCTGCAAGTCCGGTAAAGTCTTTTCTGTCTTCAATCTGGCCTTCCAGATATATATGGGGATCAAGTTTCTTTCTGCTTTCTGTGAGGGTAAGTCTGTATTCCCTTATTGTTTCCGCTTCACGCAGTCCCTGGCTGTTGCGATAATCTTTAACATTCTGCCAGTAATACTGTTCCGCCTTTATCTGAGATTTTACCCTGGCATCTGCGGCACTCTGACCGGGAATTATATCATGTATTACTAAATAACTGCTGAATAGCAGAAGGCCTGTACCGCCTGTAAGAACTACAAGGAAAACGCCGGAACTCAATCTGAAACCCATGTTTGCTATGGATTCTGTCGGTTCTTTAACACCGCTTTCCCAGAGTTTTATCCCTTTATCAGGTGTAAAGGCTACTACTCTCTTTGTAGACCAGAAAACTGCATTCCCTTCAGAGTTTTTTGAACCGAACATGGGGCCTTCTATACCGAGTTCTTTACTGTAAAGTAATGTTCCGTTAAATTTATCAAGGGCTATTATGTTTTTACTGTCTGCAATTATTACTCTGTCTTCAAAAAGTACCATATTGGCAAGACTGTCTTTACCCAGGCGGTAATCCCATATGAGTTTCCCGTTTGCTGCGTCTATGGCAGATACTCCGAAGGGCCCTCTTGAGACCCATTCGTTTTTATTCGAATTAAAGAAAAATCCTCCCCTCTGAGCCCATATAATACCATTTTCCATCAATAAAAGAGGTACAAGACCCAGATTGTCACTGTCCCACATCATTTCACCTGTAAGCCTGTCTATTGCTTTTACCTGGCCCTGACCGGAGGTATATATTACATTATCTGTAAATACAGGATCTGCATCTGTCCTTATAAGTTCAGGATCTCCTGCAGGATAGGTGGTTTTCCAGATGGTATTACCTGTAATGTAATCCCATCTTGTTATGCCTCCGTAAAAGAAATAAAGCTCGTCTCCGAGAAGAACAGGTCTGTGATATCCGCTGAGATTGTATATTTTATAACCGAGCCATGTATCTTCCACTTTTGTTCCCAGAACGTCTCTGTCAAAATCCCTGTGCCACTGTATCTCTCCTGTATTCACATCTATGTTATACATATGAGGAATTATCATGGGAGATTTGGAAAGGGTTTCCTCTTCTATATATTTCTGATCTGTTATATACAGAAAGGAAAGTTGATCCAGAAGAGGAATAACTTCCAGAGGTCTTCCGGTAATTTCAGATGTGGACCATATTACGTTGCCTGTCATGACTTCAAGGGCATAGAGGTTTGCATCTTTAACTATTCCTCCGAGTTTTTTATCGGGATCACTTATGAGGACAATATCTGTACCTTCTAAAGGCCAGACAAATTCTCTTTTCAGATCAATACCTTTCTTGGACCATAATATATTACCTGTTTTTCCGTCTATTGCTATAAGATGTTTGTCTGTACTTGCTATTATTACTCCGAGTGATGTAAGAACTTCCCAGTCTACATTTGAAGGAAATTTTTTACTCCAGAGCTTTTCTCTTGCGAAAGCAGGAGATATGGTTGAAGAAAAAATACTGGCAATGAGAACAAGGACAATTATTTTGTTTATTAAATGTTTAGAAAAGTCAGGCACGTTAAAATTGCTCCTTTGCTTTAAATTTTTAATATTATATCATAAGGAGTGAAAAGTGAAAAGTGAAAAGTGAAAAGAATAGGACATTACGCACTTTTCACTGTAGTAAGCAATCTGTTCTGTCCTTTTAAAAAAACAGAAAGACTTCTCGGTGTTTCTTCACCTAGTAATTCAAGGGATTTTTTATAGTCTCTTATAACAGGTTCATATGTTATATGATCTTCTAATTCCTGTTTCATATAAAGATTATTCATTTCCTCTTCGATTAATTGAATAACGTCTTTTTTATCACATTTACCGGTAAAATAATCAATAAATTTTTCTGCCCCTCTGATTTTATCGTTAAATAAAACCGGTCGTCTGTCAATCATAAGAGTCAGACATGATATAGATATGGATAAAAGTTGAATGGCTGTAATAAGGTCGTATAAATTTCCATCGTGTAAAAAAATATCTATTTCTTCCAGTGATATGAAGAGTAAATGAAGAGCCATATAAAAAGAGTTAAATAAAAACAGTGTCACCCTGTCATATTCCTCCAGATTATCTTCTTCAAGTATATCCAGTAATGGAACAACCATATGCTTTAGAGATTTAATAATGTTAAGTTCATTATGTCTCAAGTCGTGCAATAATATATCCGGTTTATCAGAAGCTTTTATGAATGTTTCTATGACATGTTCTACAGGCTTTAAATCTTCCGGCACATATGCTATTTTAGTGTCTATAAGCTTTAATAAATGGTAAGCCCGTGAGGATAAAGGCTCTTTTATGAAAGCTCTTCCTGACAAAAATTTCAGTTCTTTGCATAATTCTTCATTCAGGAAAGTCTCTATAATCATAAGTGATTCTACAGGGCCAGGAACGGTTAAAAGTGAAAGTTCTTTTTTTATTTGTTCCCTGTACCGGTGATTTATGTTATCTATTTTTTCCGAAAGATACAGGATTGATGTAATATATTCGATTATATAAAGAGCGGTACTGGCAATAGAAAGTAAATCATTAAAGGTGATTTTTTCTATCAGCGGAAATCTTCTCCGGAATGGATCCGATAGTAAACATTTATGTGTAAGTCCAAGGAGTATAAGATTAATCTGCTTGTTTTCAGTCAAAATATTTAAATGTTTTCTCGTTAATCTGCTTATGGACTGACAAAAGCCTGCTTTTAAGAGTTTTTCGCAGTCATGAACTGTCAGAGAAATACGTGCAGACAGAAATATCTCTTTTAATTGATAGGTTTTTAATACCAGTTCATACGGTTCTTCCATAGTTTTGACCGGGATTTATATGAGAATCGTAACGCGTAACGCGTTACGCGTTACGGGAGGAAAAGATTCTTATAATTCGTTGTGACCGAAACGGTCATGGCAGTTTTCAGGATTTAAGGATGAACATAATTTTGACTTACCGGCCTGTTTACTCCTTTCCACACTGAAATATTTACCTGTAAAAAGAATAACTTTTTTTACTTATTTTGTCAATTATTTATTTATTTATGTTTTTATGATAATTTTTCAGCGCCAAATTATACGCTGTGAAAAGTGGTTTTGCAGGAAAATCAGGACTTTTGTATAAGAATCTTTTCTATTGACTCATATTTCACAAAGAAGGGGTGGACAGTACGAATGAAAAAATCAATTTCTTTTGATTTTAACAATATGTTTTCTTCCTCAATAGGAACAAAACATGGAATAACAGAAGAAGATCTTAAAAGATGGACACCTGTAGCTGAAAAGGCACAGGAAAAAATTAAAGATGTAATAAAAAACAGGGAAAACAGAATAAAGATAGGCCTTGAGTGGATTGAACTGGGAGAGCACGATCCTTCTGTGGTAGAAAAAATTACGAAAACTGCAGACTATATATGCAAAAATTTTAAAAATGTCATATCCCTTGGTATAGGCGGTTCCTATCTTGGACTTAAGGCGGCACAGGATGCACTTGCTTCTCCATATTACAATGAATTTGACTCTTTAAGAAAAGGAAAACCGAAGATTTATTTTGAAGGAAACAATCTTGATCCGACTACAATAGGAGCGCTTCTTAAAAATCTGGATCCGGGTGAAACCTGTATAACGGTTATCTCCAAATCAGGTGAAACGACAGAGACAAAAGTCGCTTTTGATATTGCGAGAAACTGGCTTAAAAATCACGTCGGAGAAGACAACTACGGCAAACAGATAGTTGCAATCACAGATCCTTCGTCAGGATCATTGAGAAAACTTGTACATGCCATGCAGGAAAAAGACAGGGAAAATTTTACTGATTTTTCCGTATTCCCCGGAGTGGGAGGAAGATTTTCAGAGTTTAATATAGGACTCCTTCATCTCTCCCTTATGGGAGTTAATCTGGAGGAAATATTTGCCGGTATAAGAGATATGAAAGACATATGTTTTCGCCCTGATGTCCTTAAAAACCCGGCACTCCTTTATGCCACTTTACAGTCTATTCTTTACCTTGAAAAGGGTAAGTCTATTTCAATTATGATGCCTTTCTCTGAAGGACTTAAATCCACTTCTGAATGGTACGTACAGCTCCTTGCGGAAAGTCTCGGGAAAGAATACAGGAGAAAAATAATTAAAGATAATGGCCTTGAGGTATGGACAGATGATACAGAAGCAAGGGTAAACAGAGGAAGAACTCCTGTTCCCTGCAGAGGTACAAATGATCTTCATTCCATACAGCAGAATAATATAGGAGGAGAGAACAACAAAACCCTTACGTTGATAGAGGTTCAGGATTTTGGCACAGACATGGAAGTTCCGGCCCTGAGCGGAGAACTGCTTGCAGGCAGAAAACTTTCCGAATTAATGTCCCTTGCCGTGAGAGCTACCGAATGGGCTCTTATGAGGGCGGAAAAACCGAATATGACCATAGTAATGCCGGAAGTGTCTCCATATACATGGGCACAACTGCTTTACTTCTTTGAAATTGCCACAACCTATGAAGGTGAATTCCTTGATGTTTATGCATTTCATCAGCCCGGTGTGGAAGGCTATAAGAATTATATGTATAAATGTCTCGGTAAAGAAGGGCTTAAAAAAGAGATTATTGAAGAGATAGATAATTATCCTCTCAAGAAACTCGATAATTATATAATTCAGTGAACGGTAATCGGTGATCAGTGATCAAAAAATTCGGCGATCACTGATCACCTTTTTCAGTGATCAGTTAGCAGTGATTAAAAACAACTGATCATATGATACTATTTCTTTAAAGCTTTATCTATAAGATCTGTTGACGGTAACTCTCCTGCCTCCGAGTAGACAACTTTCCCGTTAATATCTACAAGAACATTTAACGGTATATACATGATATTATAGGGATCTCCTGTAGAATTCTCCGGGTCGAGCAATACTCTGTATTTTATGCCTTCATCCTTTATAACCTGCTGCACTTCTTCTATGGTTTCGTCGGAGTTAATTGTAAGAAGTTCGAAATTTTTGCCTTTGTACTCTGCATATAATTCATTCAGTTCAGGTACCTCCTGAATACATGCTCCTCAGCCTACGCTCCAGAAAACAAGAAGAACTGCTTTCTTGCCTTTATAACTTTTCAGTTCCACTGTTTTACCTGACATATCCTTCAGTGAGAAATTCTTTGCCATTGTGCCTACCTTGGGGCCTCCTGTGTCTTCTGCATAAGAGGGTGATACAAAACCGGCACATATTACATAAAATAAAAAGGATGTTATTAGTAACAATTTTATTGTTCCTTTCATTAAATTCACCTCCTTCCCTGATTGAAAAATCTTATACATAAAAAAGAATAGCTTTTTTTAGATATTTTGTCAATTACGAAGAAAGCTTCTTTTTCTTCCCTTTATCCTTTTATCCTTTTTGTCTGTTATCATTTACTGAGATGAGAATAAATAATAAATATATGCTTTCGTGACGCGTAACGCGTAACGCGTGACAGGTTTAATCCCTGCGCATCA
>JBEHWO010000229.1:0-10962 GCA_040217695.1 Vulcanimicrobiota bacterium
TAATCCATCTCCTTCAGTATCTTTTCCCTTGTGCTTTCATTTTTCAGTCTGGAAAGAAATGCATCTGTTCCTCCGTTGTGCACCCATTCGGGAACCATCATGGAAAGGCCTGTGGCAGAAGCAGTATAGGGATACTGATCATGCTGTATATAAAGTCCTTTACTTCTGGCATCTCCTATCATTTCCAGGGCATGTTTCGTTTTGCCCCAGTTCCTCTCTCCCGCTGCCTTCAGGTGTGAAATCTCCACAGGGATTCTGGCTTCAAAACCTATGATAATTGCCTCTTTTATGGCATCAAAGAGAGAACCTCCTTCTCCTCTTATATGGCTTGCATAATAGCCTCCTGTTTCTCTGACTGTTTTCCCCAGTTCTATCAGTTCTTCAGTGGGAGCATAAGAGCCGGGAGGATAAATAAGACCTGTAGAAAATCCTGCCGCTCCCTGTTTCATGGCCTTATAAAGTTCCTCTTTCATTTTTACCATTTCATCTTTTGTAAGACATCTGTCCGATCTGTCTGTAACACTTCCACGAAGTGTTCCATGACCGACCAGAGATATGACATTCACAGAAATCCCCTGTCTCTCCAGAAGATTAAAGTATTCGTTAAGATCACTCCATGTTACATCCATATCAAAATCTCTTTTAAACTCTCTGCGGATTTCATCGAGAGAACTTCCGTAAAGAGGTGCAAGGGAATAACCGCAGTTACCTGTCACTTCAGTAGTAATACCCTGATGTATCACACTGGGAACTCTTCCGTCTACAAGTAAAGGCATATCGGAATGACTGTGAATATTTATAAATCCCGGACACAGACAGAGATTCTCACTATCTATTACTCTTCTGGCAGATTTTTCCATAGAGTCCTCTGCCGGATATACAATAAATCCGGAGGAAACACCGATATTTCCCCTGACAGGCCTGTTACCGAGACCGTCATAAATTGTTGCACTTTTAAATAACATATCAAGTTCCGTAAAAATCACCTCAAAATATTAAGATTTATATTTCCGAACCACAGTATTATCATAATTATTATGCCTCCTACGACAGTTACAGCAGAATAAAATTTGATTAACTTCGGAGAAGTAATATCTTTCTTTTTTTTCATAAAGAGACCCGGATGGTCTGAAAGGAAGTCTGCGCCATGTCTGAAGTGAATCCAGTAAAAACAACATAGCCATATGATTAAAAGAGATGCATAAAAAGCAAGCACAGCAGGATTGAAGTCCGATGGTCTGATATAATCGAATACTGTAGTGGTTAAACCGGATAATATTCCCGCTCCCATAATAAACCAGGGAATATTTGCATAGATTATGAAGATTTTTATAATTTTATTATAACCATCTTCACGTTCTGGTTTATCGGAAATATATTTTCGAGACTTAATCTTTAAATTATTTGCATTTATAAGATTTACTATTATTATAAAAAACCAGAAATATTTGAATATCATATGTATGAACCTGGATTTTCGGGATTAAAAGATTTTCAGGATTTTGTGTACCGAAAATTCTGACTTAACCATTAATATTTAACGAAACCTTTTTCCCTTCACCCTTCACTCTATATGATTTTAACACAGGGAGACTAAATTGTCTATCTTCGGTTAATTGGTGAGTAGTGAGCAGTGAATAGTGAGTGATGTCCTATTCTTTTCACTTTTCACTTTTCACTTTTCACTATAATTTACTTAACCTATTGCATTCTTTATAAAATTTTCGTATGATTACAGGATAATTAAGAAGCTAAAAGCTGAATGCTGATAGCCGACTGCAATAAAAAAGGAGACACCTATGAGTAAAAAAAGAAACATTACCATTGATGACATGTTCCGGTTCAAACTTATTAATTCACCTGAAATCTCACCTGACGGAGAAAAAATAGTTTTCACTTACAAATGGACAGATCTGAAAGAAAACACCTATTATTCCAATCTCTACATGGCATATTTAAAAACAGACAGAGTCTTCCGGTTCACTTACGGAAATCATAACGATCTATACCCTCTATGGTCACCTGACGGGAAACATATTCTCTTCAGAACTGACAGAGATAAAGAGAAAAAAGGTCTCTGGATAATACCGTGCGACGGAGGCGAAGCAAGACCTCTTATTACGGATAAAGGTTCTATAGGAGAATACATATGGTCTCCTGACAGTAAATATATTTACTATACCTTCAGAAAATCAGACGATCCCCTTCCTTTAGAACATGTAAGCAATGACCCTGAATATAAAATCAAAGATGAAGATCATCCCTACAGCGTTATAGATGAAATTCCTTACAAAGGGAAAAACGGACAGATAAAAGCAAAGGGTAAATTTAATATATACAGTTTCGAAATAGCCACAGAGAAAAAACAGCACCTTACAAAGGAAGAATATGATGATTTCAACCCATGTATTTCTCATGACGGTAAAAAACTGGCTTTCTGTTCAAATAGATCTGATGACCATATAGAAGATCATGAAAATAACGATATTTATGTTATGGACCTGAAAACTAAAAAGGTCAAAAAGATTACGGAGAAATGGGGTATGAAAACAGGTTTATGCTGGTCAAAAGACGATAAATTCATCTTCTTTACAGGCCACCATGCGCCGAAAGGTATGAGTGCTCCCGAACATCTGAAGATCTATAAAATTCCTTCCGAAGGCGGGAAAGTAACTCTTCTTACGAAGGATTTTAACGGTTATGTGAGTAACATGCTCATAGGTGATACAAGAGAATTTGATGATATAGTACAGCAGCCTATGTTCACAGATAAAGACAAAAATATTATTTTCTGTGCAAGCTATGAAGGAGGCTGTTATTTATATAAAGTGTCCACAGAAGGCGGAAAACCTGAAAGAATTGAAGAGGGACGCCATGAAATAGTATATTACTCCATGGATAAATCAGGGGAAAATATAGCCATACTCAGAGGCGATATGACGAACCTTTCAGAGGTCTATCATTATAAGAAAAAGAAAAATACGTGGGATGTAAAAAAATTAACATCTTACAATGATTTTGTATTGAAAGAAACTACTGTGACAGAACCGGAAGAAATATGGATTACTACCGGTGAAGGAGTTAAACTTCAGGGGTGGTTACTGAAACCTCCGAAGTTTGATCCGAAGAAAAAATATCCCCTTATCCATGAAATACATGGCGGACCTCATATTCTTTACGGATATACCTTCTTCCATGAAATGCAGTATTTTGCCTCGAAAGGTTACTGTGTCCTCTTTATTAACCCGAGAGGAAGCAAGGGATATGGCACTGAATTTGCCGCCCCCATTGACGGTCACTGGGGAGGCCCTGATTTTACCGATCAAATGGAATTCCTCGACCATGTTATAAGCCTCGGTTACATAGATAAAGACAGACTCTTTGTGACAGGCGGCTCATACGGAGGCTATATGACAAACTGGGTCGTCACACAGACAGACAGATACAGAGGTGCCGTATCACACAGGAGTGTTTCAAACTGCGCAACAGTGTTCGGCGTATCTTCCGGCTGCTATCATTTCGAACAGAATTTCGGCGGCGTGCCATGGAGAGATGCACAGCATTATATAGACAGATCTCCTCTTTATCAGGTAGAAAACGTTAAAACTCCTATTTTAATTATGCATTCGGAAAATGATCATCTTACTCCTATATGTGAAGCGGAACAATTCTTTGTAGCACTGAAATATTTAAAGAAAAAAGCAAGGTTTGTTCGCTTCAAGAGTGAAACCCATGAACTGTCAAGAGGAGGAAAACCTACAAACAGAAGAGCAAGACTGGATCTGTCTCTTGACTGGATTAAAAATTGCAAGTAGACAGACCCGGTGATTAAGATGTCTGTCATTGGGAGGATCGATAGCGATGAAGCAATCTCGTCGAATTAGTTTCTACCAGTGGGATTGCTTCGCTCCCTATGACGAAGTTTAATCATCAAAATCATCGTGGTTAACTGACTGTACTGATAAGAATAATCCTATTACGGACCTGAACATCAACATGTAATAAACGTTTTCCTCCCGTCACGCATTACGCGTTACACGTCACAAGAGCATAAAGGAATTTAAAAATAAAAAACAGAAAATATATAAAATTAAAATAGTGAGTATAATTTTCAGGAGAAACGTTATGGGTGTTTATAAATCCATACAGGAATTGAAGGACTATCTGTGGAAGCCCGTAGATAAAGAACGCCTGCTTGATACACTGGAGGAAATAGAAGACAGGCTTTTTAATATAGAAGATAAGCTTACAGACAAAAAGATGGGGAAAAAAATCGCAGAGGGAATCCTTAAAGTTCTGGACACAACAAAATTTCTACTGGAAGAAAAGCAGTTTTTAGACAGAGAAATATGGTCTCATATATCAGCTTTAATATATCTGTTCAACAGACTTGAAAAAAAAATCAAATTTTCTTCTGATATGATCAATACTGCTATATCAACAAATCTTGCAAAAAATCTTCCTGTATACAATCAGCATGAAAAATTTATCAGTAACCGGTCAGATTTTAACTTTTATAAAGATAGTTTTCCTGTTACAGAGACTCCGGTAAAACAAAATTTAATAGAAAGAGATTTCAAACAGCCTTTCACTGCCATTAAAGATATAAGGTTCCTGAAAGATTTAAGGCTCCAGGCAGAAAAAACAGACAGGACAGAAGAAACATCGGCTCAGATGACACAGAAAGATTTTCAGGATAAACCGGATATAATATTCAACATCCCTGTAAAAAATGATAGCATATCATCCAGGACAGGTACTGCCATGAATTCTCAAGAAACAGATTTATTACATTCAGTCAATCCCGGTATCGATAAAATAACTATCCTGGACAGGTTGATTAAATCAGGCAGCTTTTTTATTTCTGACAGTTCTACTTTAATAGACCTTGAAGACAGTCTGGAAGAAACTTATCAGGAAATAACAGAAATAAAGGAAAAAGAAATTAATTTCTGCGAAGATAATGAGGAAAGAAATAAATTTGCCGAAACTCTGGAAAATATTTTAGAGACAATATCTTTTATGAGGGATTCTATTGAAGAAGAAGAGATAAGAAAAGAAATAGATTATTTTTTAAAAGAACTTCAGAATCTGAATACAGATTTTATCGACATGTACAGCAAAATGTTTATTGAGAAAAAAACTGCCACAGGAGGCGACGATTTTATTAAATCAGTCAATTACAAAGCTATAGAAGATATGATACAAAAATTCTTGAATAAAGAGATTGAACCTGATGTTATTGATTCTTTTCTGGAAAAGATGATTAAAAATGCCATGAAAAACAGAAAATCATATGAAAATATTTATTCCGCAGGTAACAAACCTTCAGAAGAAGATAAAATTATCATAGAAGGTAACAAAAAATGGGAAGAAGGTCTGAATTATCTATATGACCACTATATGGATATGAATGAAGATACCATTAATAAAGCTTTTAATATGTTATATGAGGCAAATAAAAAACTTCTCGCCTTGCAATTAGAACAATAATCGTTACCTTCTTTAATATTTAGGAATGGAAATTTATTAATAGTCTCTTTCCTCGCGTCACGCGTTACGCGTTACGCGTCACGATTTAATATATTTGAGACATTTATTTAATTTTCATTCCTTACTGGTTTTTTTCAGAGATTCCAGCAGAGTCGGGTCAACCTGATAACCAAGTTCATTTATTTTCTCTATATCTTTCCATGCCAGGTTATATTCTTTTTTCATATAATATGCAAATGCCCTGTTATTATAAGCTATTACATTAAGAGGATCAATTTTTATAACATCTGTAAAATCATTTACAGCTTTATTATAATCTCCTGTTTTATTATAAACTACACCTCTGTTATTGTATGCATTTATGTAATTCGTGTCGAGAGTCAATGCTACAGTGAAATCATCTATAGCTTTATCATACTCTCCTCTGACCATATATATATAACCACGATTATTATAAGATGATACATAATTCGGATCAATACGTAAAGCCTCTGTAAAATCAGCCATAGCCAGGTTATATTCGTTCCTTTTAATATAGGTAGCACCTCTGATATCATAGGCTTCCACATACAAAGGATCTTCCGTTAAGGAGCCGTTAAAATCCGCTATAGCTTTATCATATTCACCTCTGTAATAATATATGGTACCCCGTCGAAGATAGACCATAGAAACAGGGTATTTACTCAATATATCATTCCAAAGGGTCATAGTATCCTGCCAGGCAAAGGTTCGCCGCCAGGTTACAAAAGACTGTGCAGCTATTATTACAATCATGCATACTATAAGGCTTATTTTAATCAATCTATGGCACCGCTGATGTGTCAACACTTTATACAGTAAAAGTGTAATCCAGAGAAAAATACCCAGAGAAGGTAAATAAAGATATCTATCTGCCATATTAAAAGGAAGAATTATTAATATTTGAGATACAGGCACGTAGAAAATCAGAAAAAATCCGATAGAAAAAAACAATTCTCTGGATTTTATCGAGGAATATATAAAAACACCTGTAACTGCCAGCAAAATTATAAGAGATAAGATAAAATTCTTATCTATTTCAATGTTATACATAGGACTTAATTTATCAGGCCATAACAGCAATCGAACATATTTACCGAATACTATTATAGCTACATATATATTATTATATGAACTTGCTTCTTTTATCATCTTTAATCTTACTCCCTGGGCATTCATTGAAAATAAATATACCTGAAGTATAAGTACAGTCAAAAAAAATGGAGTTATAGAAGCTGTCTTATAAAATATGCTCTTTTCTCTCAATTTTGACGAAAAACAATAAAGATATAATATAAAGACTAAAGGTACCATACAACCAAGAGGATGTGTTAATATAGCCATGATAAAGAAAAATAGAGACAGAAAATAAAACCAGCTCCAATAACGGCTGGCAATGATGAAAAAGTAAAAAGACAGAAAGCAGAATATCGACAACGTTAAATGGATTCTGCCGGAGATCCATGCTACAGGTTCTACATGTAAAGGATTAACAGCAAAAATCAAAACTGTTATTAATGATATATATTTATCCTTAAATAGTTCAATAATAATTAGATAAATGAGTAGAAGATTAATTATATAGAAAATTAAACTGGTAAGATGAAAACCAAAAGGATTTAATTTCCATATTACATAATCTACCAGTACAGGTATTGCTGATACGGGAGTGTAGGTATTACCCTGTGCAATAACGCACCCCGGATTAAAAAGCTCTTTTAAAGCTCCCCAGGTCAGGCGATACATATATGTATACTTATGAATATAAGTAGTATCATCCAGATCGACAAAATCATTATTCAGGGAATCGCCATAGATTATTATTGTAAGTAAAAATATTAATAATAGAGGCAATATTTTTTTAATAATATACCCTCCTGTTGACACACATCATTTCGGTCCGCATATATCCTTCAGTCTGTTTTCCAGTATTCTTACAGTCCATATTTTCCAGGTTTTATCAAGGCTGCAGCTATAAAGCTCCCTGCCACTTGAAGAAAATTTAACACTTATAACCTGATCGTCATGAGCACGAAAGATAAGAGGATCTGTGTTTGTCTTCCTGTTCCAGAAATAAATAGTTCCTGTCTCGGAAGCTGCTGCAATAAGGTTTCCTTCCGGATCTGCGGAAACTCCATGTAATGTTCCGGTCAATTTATTTTCCCATGTTACTTTACCTGATGATATATCAAGGATTTTTATATAACCGGCAAAATCTCTCACAAGAATTTCTTTATTACCTTTCATAAAATAAGCGAATGTTCCTTCTCTGAAATCTTTATATTCATGTTCCAGATAGTATTTCTGTCTTATATCCCATAATTTAACCGTACGATCATAACTTCCGGTGAGAAGATATTTACTGTCAGAAGAATAGCAGACAGTAGACACATATTCACTGTGGGCGTTAAGAGATTTAATATGCTCCCACGTAACGGTTGAATAAAGCTGAACCTTACCGTCAAAACATGCAAAGGCTATCTCGGGATTGGAAGGATTTACCGCCATAGCTAAAACTCTGGAAGGTATCTGCAGTGTTTTAAACAGGCTGTAATCCCTGGAAGAATATATGGATACGCCGGGAGTAAAATCTGATACAATAATCCATTTCCCATCAGAACTGAAGATAGCGCAATCAATAAAATCAGCTGTATTCAGAACATTAATCTCATCTCCTGTTTTAACATTCCATATTCTTACAGCTTTTTCGTCTCCTCCTGTTGTAACAAGCCTCGTACCATCGGGACTCAGTTCAATTTTACCCAAACCTGTCTTACCCTTTGTCTCTTTAAATGCCTTGATTACAATAGCAGATTCTTTTATTTTATCCTTATCAACATATTCCTTATAACTCCCTATATAATCCATTATAATTCCAATTGCTTCTTTTCTCATATTTTTTTCCAGATCAGAAGAAACTACTCTGTTAACTGTAAGATAAATATTACCCCACTCCGATTCGGAAGATAATAAACTCTGTGCCTTCACAAGAGAAGCGATTAATTGAATGGTAAAATTATCCGGTTTCTGTAAGGCAGCTTTTTTCACTAAAGTCATGGGAGCCGAAGTTTCCACTTCTCCCCCTGTTTCCGACGAAGGGCTCAAAGTAAAATAATCATCCATTGACAGCATATAGCCCAGACAGAGAATTTCCTCGGAAGACAGGTCACTTATTTTAATTTTTCCAGGGACTTTATTCAATTTCCTGGCCATTAAATCAATAAAAATCCTGCCATTATCCGTACCGTTTATATTCCATCCCATAGCATTAATAACAGCAATACGAACATCCAGAGGTTCATAGGGATCGGTAATAAAATTAAATATATCTTCATTCAATGTTGCTCCCTTTGCATTTTTCACCTGCTCTATATCCATATAAGCATTATAAAACTCCGTAGAAGTAAGAGGTGAATCGGCAAAAACCGGCAAAGACAACAGAAAAATAAAAAAAATCACACAGATGAAAGGTTTATTCATAAATATATTCCTCCTTTTTATTTGTAATATTATAACACTTAAATACCTCATATGGGAATATTGACTTGAATATTTTCCAGATTTGTGTATAATATATAGGTATTTCAAATATTGCTAAAGGTGTAATTTAATCGCATGAATAGCCGGAATAATATAGAAGAAGCTTTTTATCCATGTAGCAACTGTGAATCACTCAACAGAAACAGTTCAAAATTTTGCAGAAACTGCGGCCATTCCCTGAGCGCAGAAATTACTGCAAAAAAAGAAACTGCTGTTATACCGTCTGTTTGTAATGATAAAATCTCATTCTTTACCAACCTCAAAGAATCTTACCATATGGGAATAGATGATCTGAGTGATTTTTTAAGTTATCAGCAATATTTATTTGAAGCTTCGGAAAAAGGTCTCGCTATAATCCATAGAAATACAGGCCGTTTTATTGCAGTAAATTCAAAATTTGAAGAAATAACAGGTTCTTCAAGGATTAAACTCAAAGAAGAAACCTTTATATCCCTGATTTCAGGACTGAATAAAATAAATAAAAAATACGATATGAATGCTCTATTAAATACTAAAGAATTTGTAATATTCAGCAGTCTTTATGAAAAGATCTGGGTAAATGTCACAGAATATTCAGGTATTTTTGAAAATAATTCAATTTTACTTTCTCTTGATTATAAAAAAGAAAGTAAAACAAGACTTGTCAGTCCTGCTACAAAAAAATTCAATATTATAGCAAGGATAGCTGAAGATATAAACCGTTCCCTTGATATAGAGGATATACTGGACAGTACCCTGGAAAAAGTGAAAAGCATAACAAAATCAGATGTAGCTTTAATAATGTTCATGGATGAAAATAAAAATCTGCTCCCCATAGCATCCAGCGGTATAAGTGAAACGTTGATTGAAAATCTGAAGGCCCTTACAATTGAATCTGACAGGGGAAGCAGAGCCAGGGCCCTTTCTCTTGGTAAAACAGTAATGGCCAGCGTAAATGAAGCCACATCACTTACAGGCCAGCTGGTATTGAGTGAAAATTTATTAGCTATGGCAACTATTCCTTTAAAATCACAGGATGAAGTTATAGGGATTATGAGTATAGGGAGCAGACGAAAAGAGGATCTTAAAGAGTATATTGAATTACTTGACGTAATAGGTAATCAGGTAGCAATAGCCATAAAAAACTCAAGATTATACATTCAGGTCAAGGAACAATTAAAGGAACTGGAAGAAAAAAATCGAAAGCTGAAAGAGCTTGAACAGGCCAAGGAAAGGCTGACCAGAATGATAGTACATGATTTAAAGAGTCCTCTTACAGGTGTAATGTCCTATGCAGAATATTTACAGACTGATAATACTATAAAAGATCCAAAGTTAACAAAGATCTATCAATCTATTTATACAAGCTCTCAGGATATTTTAAGGATGGTTATTAATCTGCTTGAAATAAGTAAAATGGAAGAAGAGAAAATTATTCTCAAACTCACAGAAGTAAATCCCGGAGAAATTCTTCAGAGAATAAAGGAAGAGATGCAGATTAAATTATTAAAGAAGAAACTTGAATTCGTAGTATCTATGCCGGATAATCTTTATGTACAATCAGACAAAGATGTATTTTATAGAATAATGACAAATCTGCTCGATAATGCAATTAAATATTCTTCCAGCAACGGAACTATTACAATAAAAATTATACCAAAGAAAAAGAAAAATAAGATATTATTCTGTATAATTGACGAAGGGAAAGGCATACCTGAGGAATATCGTAAAAAAATCTTCGACAGCTTTTTTAAACTGGATGGAGAAGAATGTGGGGTCAGCACATCAACCGGTATTGGTCTCACTTTCTGCAAACTTGCAGTAGAAGCTCATGGAGGAAAGATCTGGGTTAAAGAAAATATTCCGCATGGCAGTAAATTTTATTTTACTCTTCCAAATTTATCAGTGAATCGTGACGCGTAACGCGTTACG
>JBEHWO010000230.1:0-10951 GCA_040217695.1 Vulcanimicrobiota bacterium
AAAGTGATATACTGATTTACCTTTTCTGTTATAATAGATATAGTTCCTGTATTTATTATACTTTAAAATAAAACATAATAAAAGAAAATTATTAATATAGGAGTAATAATATGCAAAATACATTACATATAAAAACAAATGTTTTACCTGGAAATAAAATTGAAATAATATCACCTGATTTATTGGAGGGTAATGACGTGGAATTACTTATATTTCAACGTCTCCCCGGGATACATAAAAAATCAATTATGGATATTATAAAATCAAAAAAACGTCCCGGATTATTTAACTCCGCAGAAGAAATTGATGAGTATTTACAAAAGGAACGTAATTCATAGGAAGATTAGTAATACCAGCACATGGTAATGTGTATATAGATACATCCATATTGATTTATACGATAGAAGAAATACAACCTTATTACGTCTCACCCATTGCTTTAAGAGATATTATAGTGATTTTTATCGGCTTCGTTATAATCTTCCCCGTCTGTTTTTTTATAATCTCCTAATATCTGTTTCTTTATTTCTTCTTTCTTCCTGTAAAGTGCTGAAAGAAAAGGTGACGCAGTCCTGTATATTCGAAGTTCTTTCAGAAGAGATTCTTTCAGAAAGACTTTATTTGCTTCTTCTACAGGTATATCTGCAGAAATACTCTTGATATTTGCTACAATCTTCTCTGTTTCTTCAAAATTATTCCGGCATGAAGTACAGTCACCAAGATGCTTCTCTATTAAACTATTCATTTCAACAGACAATTCCCGGTTTATATAATCTATAAGCAATAATTCTATATCTTCACATTTCATATTGTTCACCTTCTTTAAGGCATCGTTCTTTTAGCTTCTTTATGGCTCTGTGATGGAGTGTTTTGGCAGCAGAAACTGTAATATTCATCATCTGTGCTATTTCCTGCATAGTATAACCTGAAATATCTTTCAACATTATAATATCACGATATTCTGTCTTAATATATTCCAGTTCTTCAAGAATTTTTTCTTTCATGGGATCTGGTGTGACATCATTATACGCCTGAAGGTCAGCATTGAATTTTCTCTTTTTCAAATAATCTATAGAAAGATTTCTGGCAATCCTGAAAAGCCAGGCAGAAAAGGTTCCTTCTTTCCGAAAATACCTTATCTGCCGGAAAGCAAGAAAGAATGTTTCATTTATAACTTCTTTCGTATCATCGGGATTTTTCAGGATCACCAGAATATATTTCCACAGTGAAGAATAATGACGCTCAAAGAGAAGTTCCAGAGCAAATTCCTCTCCTCTTGCTACTGCCTCTATGAGTTCTTCTTCATTCCACATATTTAAATACCTTTCAATTCTATTTCGATTATTTCTGTACCGTCACGGATTTTATCAGGCTCCACACCTTCAGCAGGTAAATCATAAGGGGGAATGATATTCATAAACACCATGTATTTTCTGCCATTAATATTATACTCTTTCTCAATTTTTTGAGGAAGGCATTTTTCCGCAATATCCATATCGAAGATAATCTTCAGATTACTTATAATTAAAGGAAATTTCTCTTTATTATCCGAGGAAAGACCGGCTAAAAGAGAAAGATTTTTTTCCTTTCCTCCAACAGAGACAGTAAATTCTTCTTTTTTTATGGTAACTGTGAGTTTTTTAGACGTATTTTTTTCAACTTCACCAAGTATTTTTTCTGCCATAGAAAAAGCATTTTCTTTATCAACTCTTTCTATAGTTACAGTGTCATCAGAAGGAAGAAGATTGTTTTTATCTGTAAAATAAAGTCCGAGTATTTCCAGCATATAAGGAAGATATCCGCAGGCCTCCGCCGTATTCAGGAGATGCCAGAACATAGGAGAAGCTATTTTTCTATAAACCGGTTCAATAAGATAATTTCTCTGAGAATTATAAAATAACTTTCCCTTAACAGATAAAGTCTTTTCAAGCCATTCAATAAGGACTGAATTGTCTGTTAATGCTCTGACAGAAGATATGTCTTCAGAAGACTTTTCTTTAAAGAATGTTGAAAGTTTCATAAGAAATACTGCGAGTTCTTCCCGGGAAAGAGAGGAATTCTCTCTCATAAGAAGACTGTCAAACCGCAAGACTCCTGCCATGTCAAGAAGAGCTTTATCCAGTATACCGAATTTCTCTCCCACTCTTACCCATTTAAGGAAAGATTTTTTAAATACGGAAGGAAATTTTTCTAAAACTTCCGTCATAGTAGAGCCGTAAAGCAACCTTTTATAAAGCTCTTCACTTATCTCCCGGAAAAAAGGGGAACTCTGAGATTTTTCCAGTTCCAGAAGAACCTTTGCCAGAGGGATACCCCAGGAAAGCATAAGTCCGAAATCAATGCAGTAATTGTAAAGATCATCTCTTGATACCTTGATTTGCATGTTCTGAAACCTCCTTATTTTATTTTTCACTATTATTGACTGAAAAAATCATAAAAAAGTTACAGAAGAAAAAATTATATTTAGTGAAGGGTGAAGGGTGAAGGGTGAAGGGTGAAGGGTGATGGGTGATGGGTGATGGGTGATGGGTGATGGGTGAAGGGTGATGGGTGATGAGGAATAGATTTTATTAAAAAGGATATTTTCTACTTTCTCCGAAATATATATGCGCAAAAATTCAATATATACAAATAAAGAAAGGAAGTATATTTATGCTAAACTTAATCTCTCCCTGGAGGTCTATGTGGTTTACCGGGTTTTCTATAATGATGACAGCTATTCTCATAATTGGATCTATAACGAACGGGAATACATCAGATCGATATGCATTAATATATAATGGTCCGGTAGCCGGCGAAGACTGTCCGGAGTCAGCAGCGGCTGTTGCAGAACAGGCCGGTCTCCCTGTGAAATATGTGTCTGACATTTCTGAACTGCCGGAACTGTTAAAAAATGCAGCAGTCTTTATTATCGGCGGCACAGAAGACGATATAAATCCGCTCATAAAAGCCTTTACGCCGGAAGTAACCGAAGCATTGAAGGATTATCTCAAGAACGGAGGGCGTTATCTCGGGATATGCGGTGGCGGTTACATGGCCTCTACAGGATGGGAAGAAGGTAAATCCTTTGTACATACCCTGGGTATCATTCCTGCAGAATCTCGCGATTTTTCTGACAATTTTGATCCTCAGATTCTACAGGTCAAATGGCTCGGGGAAATGCGCCCCATGTATTTCCAGTACGGGCCGGCATTCGATATTCAGGAAAGCAGTGAAACGGTGCAGGTCATTGCCAGTTATACCGATGGCAGTATCGCTGCTCTGATCAGTTCTTATGGCAGTGGCAAAGTGGCAGTCTGCGGCGCCCACCCGGAAGCACGTCCATCATGGCTCGAAGGGGTTCCACAGAGTGATACATGGACTTCATCAACAGATCTTGCCTGTGATCTGTTGAAAGAGTTGATATCAGACAGACCTGTCAAAGGCAGTGAATAGTGAGTAGTGAATAGTGAGTAGTGACCGATTCTTTTCACTTTTCACTCTTCACTTTTCACTCTTCACTTTCCACTCCTTATACAAATTTTATATAAAAAAACACTTGAATAATTATTATTACCCTGCTATAATGTGCGATTATGTCAAAAAATAAATGGTTGAAAAATTGCTACGCTCCTGCTATAATGTGCCTCGTTATGACAGAATATACAGGTAGTTTCTTTTACAAAATTTTTAAAGAACCGGTATTTATAACCTTTCTTGCCCTTGCGACAGGTCTCCTGGCTGGAAGGCTCAAAATCAGAGGTTTTACCCTTGGAAGTTCTGCTGTCTTTTTTACAGGACTTATTCTGGGCGTATTTAATTTCGAAGGTTCCGGGGTTATAACAACGGCAGGCCTCGTCATTTTTATGTATGCCATGGGTATACAGGGAGGGCCGGGGTTTTTTAATTCTCTCGGAAGAAGAGGAATACCATATTTACTCATTACTGTATCTCTCTGTCTGACAGGTCTCGGGGCAACACTTGCTGCCATGTATATATTTCACCTGTCACCTGATATATCGCTCGGCATATTTACAGGGAGCCTTACCAGTTCTTCCAGTCTTGCAGTTTTAAGTGAAGGAGGATGGGGAAATAATCTATTTACGGCATATGGTATGGTATACCCAGTCGGTCTTTTCTTACCGGTCTTATTCATACAGCTTCTTCCACTGATAATGAAAAAAGATCTGAAAAAAGATATAGCTGTCCGTAATAAAGGGGAAAATGCAGAACCTATTGTTGCAAGGAAATTTATGGTTGAAAGAAATGAAGTAAACGGGAAAACATTAAGTGAGATAGGATTTCGTATGCAGACAGGAGGGGCAACACTGTCAAGGATCAGAAGAAGAGGCAGAATTATCATTCCCGGCCCCGATACGATACTTAAATTAAGGGATATCGTACTTGCGGTAGGAACGGAAGAATCTATAGAAAAAGTCCATAAACTCCTCGGAAATGAAAGTCATGACGATCTGGAAACAGATCCTTCAGTGGAAGCAAGAGAAATTATTATAACCAATCCTTCACTCCATGAAGTAGCTCTGGAACAGCTTGATATGCCGAAAAGGTATCATACGGTAATTACAAGAATCTGGAGAGGAGGCATTCAACTGGTTCCGACACCGGATTTTGTTATGGAACTGGGAGACAGCATCCTTGCTGTAGGAAAAAAGAAAAATCTTGACAGACTGTGTCAGTTTCTTGGCAAAGAAGAAAAAACACTGGGAGAAGTTGATTTTCTTTCTATGGCTATAGGTATCACGGCAGGTATGATTATAGGACAGATTAAAATCACCATTCCCTCTATAGGAAGTATTATGCTGGGAAATTCGGGAGGTGCCATGCTTACAGGTATGTTCCTTGGCTATGTACGCCGCCTGGGGTTCCTTACGGGACAGATGTCTCCTGCAGGAAGAACGATCCTTAAAGAGCTCGGGCTGGACCTGTTTCTGGCAGGCATAGGCATTCAGGCAGGGGCAAATATTTCTTCCATAGGTGGATTGCTTCTTTTAAAGCTCATTCTATCTTCAATCTTTATTCTTATATCTATGATGACTGTCGTATTGCTGCTGAGTTACAGAGTATTTAAAATGAGTTTCACCAACAGCCTGGCATGTGTGTGCGGAAGTATGACCAGCACTCCTGCCGTCGTAAGCCTTAACAGAATGGCAGGCTCGGAAGATCCGTCCTTTTATTTTGCTTCCTGTTACCCTCTTTCAGTATTCGGCATAACCCTCATAAGTCAGATAATTGCCATTATAGTAAGGTAAAAAAATACTGGCATAAATAAAGTCATTAATGATATAATACATTATCGATTTTAGAAAGACCGATTCAGTAAAAGGAGATGTCTATGACAGATAAATTCAAGCTTGTTTCTTCTTTCAAGCCTGCAGGCTCACAGCCTGAAGCGATAAAACAGCTCGTAGAAGGTATCGAGAAAAATTGCAGATTTCAGACACTTCTGGGTGTTACAGGTTCGGGGAAAACTTTTACTATGGCAAATGTCATAGAGAAAATAAACAGACCTGCTCTTGTGATTGCCCATAACAAGACTCTTGCAGGACAGCTCTATAATGAATTCAAAGAATTCTTCCCTGAAAACAGAGTGGAATATTTTGTCTCCTACTATGATTATTATCAACCTGAATCTTACATACCTCAGAGGGATATTTATATAGAAAAAGACGCACAGATAAATCCTAAAATCGAACAACTCAGGCTTTCTGCAACCGCTTCCATTATGTCCGGGAGGGATGTAATCATTGTAGCAAGCGTTTCCTGTATCTACGGTCTCGGAAATCCCGAAAATTTCAGAAACCTCGGTTTTGAAATTTCTACGGGACAGAAGATAGACAGAAAAGAAATACTGCAAAAACTTATAAATATACAATTTGAAAGAAACGATACGGAACTCATGCCGGGACGGTTCCGTGTAAGAGGAGATACGATAGATATTGTCCCGGGCTATTACAATAATATTATCCGTTTCGAAATGTTCGGTTCCGAAATTGAAAAAATAAGGGAAATTGATAAAAATACGGGAGAGATAAAAGAGGAAATGTCTTACTTTTATGTTTATCCTGCAAGACATTTCGTAATACAGAAAGAAACTCAGGAGAAAGCTCTTTTATCGATAAAAGAAGAACTTGACAGGACTCTTACTTCCCTTGATATGATTACGGCACACAGGCTGAAACAGAGAACCATGTATGACATAGAAATGATCAGGGAAACAGGATACTGCAAGGGCATAGAAAACTATTCCAGACATTTCGATTTCAGACCTGAAGGGGAAAAACCCTATGTGCTTTTAGATTATATGCCTTCCGATTTCCTTATGATTATAGACGAAAGTCATCAGACAATACCGCAGCTTCATGGCATGTACAGAGGAGATTATACAAGAAAAAAGAATCTCGTAGATTACGGTTTTCGTCTCCCCTGTGCTTTTGATAACAGGCCTTTAAAGTTTGAAGAGTTCGAAACATATATGAATAATGTTGTTTTTGTGTCTGCCACTCCGGGAGATTATGAAATAAAGAAATCACAGCAGTTTGTGGAACAGATAATAAGGCCCACAGGTCTTGTAGACCCATTAATTGAAATAAGACCGATAAAAAATCAGATAGAAGATCTTAAAATAGAAATTTCCAGGGCAATTAAACAGGAAAACAGAGTTCTTGTCACAACCCTTACGAAAAAACTTGCGGAAGAACTTACCGAATTCCTGTCATCACAGGGCATAAAAACAAGATATTTGCACTCAGAGATCGATACACTTGAAAGGACCGAAATTATCAGAGAATTGAGACTCGGTATATTTGATGTCCTTGTCGGCATAAACCTTTTAAGAGAAGGCCTTGATATTCCCGAGGTAGGTTTTATAGGAGTACTGGATGCAGATAAAGAAGGATTCCTGAGAGATCAGAGGAGCCTCATACAGATTACGGGAAGAGCTGCAAGAAATATTTCATCAAAAGTGGTTCTTTATGCCGATAAGATTACGGATTCAATCAAAAAAGCAGTTGATGAAACAAACAGAAGAAGAGATATACAGATTGAATTTAATAAAAAGCATAATATAACACCTGAGACCATAAAAAAACCTGTGAAAGAAAAAGTTGTAGAAATAAAAGACGTAAAACATGTTCCAAAAGCAGAAATACCAAATATGATAATAGAACTGGAATCAGAAATGAAAGAAGCTTCTGACAGGCTGGATTTTGAAAAAGCCATCCTTATAAGGGATAAAATCAATAAATTTAAAGAGAAGATATGTGAAGAGTGAAGAGTGATTATTCACTATAATCGTGACGCGTAACGCGTGACGCGTGACGGGTGGTTTCGTGATGCGTGATGCGTATCCACTCACGACTCACTACTCACGCCCCGTAACCATAATCCAGAAGCTCTTTCAGTTCTTTCGCTTCAGGCTTTTCTGCCAGTTCAACAAACTTCTGCATATCGATATGCTTCTCGGAGATTTCATCGGGCCCGCTCCAGTTAATATCAAGTTTCTTCATATCAACTTTGACTGCCGTTGAATGCCATCCTTTTGAGGTAAGTTCATCGGTAAAACGCATACCGGGCTGTAGAGATCTATAGGATAATTCCGCAAGAGCAACAGGCGCTTTATTACCGTAAAGACTTTCCAGATTTTCCATAAGTTTTCCTGAAAGCCCTTTCTCTAAAAGTCTTGCATGGATATAGGCTTTCAATATGTCATCCACTGTAGCTTTATTTTTAAATACAATAGAAACCTTATCTTTTGAAGGGTTCAATATGTAATTTTCATTTTTAAATATGCTGAAGAGCCTGTCCGTATCACCTGATGTATCCTGGCTGACCAGTGTCTGAAGAGAATCACAGAATTCTATTTTCTTCGAATAATCATCGCCGTCTCCCGAGAAAAGTGATTTCACCGTTTCCAGAACACCTTTTTTATCTGCTTCAGGCACTTCTCTGTTAAGTATATAATTATCGGCAATTTTCTGAATATTTTCCTGATTTAAAGTGTCCATTCTGATGGAGCCTGCTGCGTTCAGATGGCAGAGAGCAAGAAGAGAACCAAGTGTTGCCACTGTAAAGATATAGGGGTTCATTCCGACTGCAGATGCAATCCTTGTAGTTACAATGGCAAGCGGCATTCCAAGCATGTCTGCCACCATATCCTGATTGGCATTTTTTGTCGAAACAAGACCTTTTGCCGGCCCTTTTGCCATATGATTGAAAATATTTACTCCTGCAGCCGAACCGAGAGTTCCTGCCAGAGCGCCTGACATGGCGGTAAAGCCTGTGAGAACAGGTAAAGCAGTCGGAAAAACAGCGAGAGTTCCGAGAGTCAGAAGAGAATTGAAAGATGCTATAAGACTGCTGGCAAGTATAAATTTTTTAGGATCTGCATCACCTTTCTTTGCAAGAAAAGAGCCGCCCATAGAAGTAAACTTGGAGACCATGCCGTTTATCACACCGGAAAGAGCCGCCTTTTCAGTAGTGCTGAAGGCAACCTTCATGGCATCAAGATTGACTCTTGCAGTCATAAAACCTATTCCGCCTCCGCATACTGCGGCACCGAGAGACCATGCTCTGTATTTGAGATATTCGGGAGCGCAGTTTTCATCAAGGTCGGGAGGAATAAATATCTCTTTTAATTTTGCTATGGCACCTATATTCATCTGAGATTGAGCCGTAACTTTGAGTTTTTTAAGTTCTTCGGCAGCTTTTTCCGAATTTGCATAGACTATCAATTCAGTTTCTCCGATTGAATAGGAGAGAATTGATCCGTTTGTAACAAGTTCGTTAAGACCTTCTATGGAACTTTTGGGAAAAATTTCCTGCTTTATCTTCACAAGATTTCCTTCATGTTCTATTACCGGAGCAGAAGGGAAAGGATTTCCCTCTCCCTGTCCAGATTTCCCGTCTTTCATGAGATCTTTGACAAAACCTGTATCCTTTACAGATTTTCCCTGAAGAATAAAAGATTTTGAAAGTTCATGGTCAGAAGTTAACTGAACCGTATCACCGCCTCCCGGTTCTTTACCGGAGGAAAAGTCATGTTTTGCATTCGGCATAATACCGGCTCTGGTGTCTTTATAATTTAAGATTTTCATAGGTTCTCCTTTTAGTAATATGACTCATTATATCAGTAAAATTCAGCTATCAGCTGATAGTAATTCTATCAATTGATAGCTGTAACATAATTCTTTATATCAAAAATTCCATATAAACTATGAATATCCTGTTTCAATTTTTATTTTTTTCAGGCACTTTCCGTATAATCTCTTTCAATTACTTTCGTAATACAGTTTATAGCTCCCTGAAGGGAACTTATGGCAGTCATATCCAGCGGTACTATGTCATAGCCGTATTTTTTGTAAACCCCGTTTCCTGCATTATCAAGTTCAGCTATACCAAAATTGGGAATAAAGATATTATTTCCGTCCACTACAGAATTATTATAGGTTATCCAGGGATGATGCCTCAGAGAAGAGCTACCAAGATAAGGAACTCTTTCTATTTTATAACCGCTGTCTTCAAGACCTTTTGCAACGGCATCGAAATTCTCCTGTAAAGCCCTGTCATCTTTTAAATGTTCAAACAGTCCCTCAAGGGGGTTCCTGTTCCATCCATGAAGTTTTTCACTCAGGGATTTTTCATAGGAAGCAAATTTTTCCGGCTCTTTTTCTTTAATATCTTTTAAAATATTAAGAGCCATAGAAGGATCACCGACTGTTATAACCTTCTTGCCTGTTTCCGGATCTGTCTTACCCAGGGGGGTCATAGCCATATCTATATGAAAAGCAGGCTGTTCTCCTTTATATCCTATGACAACTACCTTCTGATGGGGGAAAGTCCTGTCCATCATAGTTTTTACAAGTTCTTCCTGACCGAGGCTTTTAGCGTTATCTATTTTCAGCTCACCTGTTATTTTATCATATTTGGAAGGGTATCTTTTCATATCCTTGATTGCAAAAGCCACTGCATCGGAGCCCACAAAAACAGTGTCATCAGTAGCAAGCTGATTTCCGCCGTCAATAAATATACCTTCCATTTTTTTATATTTCACTTCAGGATTTACTTTTGCAAGTTCAGATGCTACAGCTCCGTCACCGCTGCCGGGAAACCACATTCTATCCTGTTCCACCACATTATTGCCCACTACAAGGGTTGAGTCCTGTGCCCATATAGAAAAATCGTTATTACTGGCACTTATCTGCACTCTTCCGGGTTCAGAAACAGCTCCTTCTTTTGCCCATTGTTCGACAAAATTCTGCAATTTTTCTTTATCACCTTCGCTGGAAGTGAGAATAGTAAATTTTGCTGAAGGCATTTTGGCTATAAAGGTTTTCATGGCTTCCAGATAGTTGTGCTCCATATCACCGAGCCGGCCGAAGGTAAGGCACATATGTTTTACATTACCCTCATTGGAAGGAATCATATAATCATTCATTTCAAGGCTGGAATCATGCTTTTTTAATAATCTGTCTATAGCTTTTCTGGCAAGACCGGTATTCAGAGTAATCTCTTTCTTTTCTCCTCCGCCCGATAGATCCTCCGATTTACCTGACATTTTACTGAATTTCTTTTTAAGCTTTCCAAGGTCGAGAACTACCTTTATGCTTTCATCTTCTCCGGGAGATGCCTTCATAAACCCGTCCATCTTATCAGGATCAAGGTTTACTTCTTTTAATATTTTTTCTCTTTCTCCGCTGAATTTACCGAGATTCATACCTTCATAAACTTCTCTCTTATTACCTATTTCCATAATTCATCCCTCTTTTTTATTTAAAATTATTGAGTATTGAGCGGTAAGTGGGTTTTAGTAACTCACTGCTCACCACTCACTATTCATAGTTTTTCCTGAAGCAGCACTAAGAGCCTATCCGAAAAGTCATCAAATACCTTCCGGTGGGTGAGACTCTTCCGAAAAATCTATAATCCTTGTGCAAAACAACCTGTTATTACAGAC
>JBEHWO010000231.1:0-10943 GCA_040217695.1 Vulcanimicrobiota bacterium
CTGCAATGGCAGCGGAAATCCTCACAGGGAAAACCATACTGGAAGCTCTGAATACGGATCTTGTCTGTGATGCAATAAATGTTGCCATGAGGGAAATATTCAAACAACTGGTATACGGAAGAACTCAGACAGCATTCTCAGAAGGAGGACTTCCTATAGGAGCAGGACTCGAGGATCTGGGAAAAGGCCTCCGTTCACAGATAGGAACAATGTTTGGAACAAAAGCCAAAGGTGTAAGATATCTTGAAATGGCTGAAGGCTATATATTGAAAATCGGCCTTGACGAAGCAAATGAAGTTATAGGCTATCAATTTGTTCACCTCGGTAAAATGATGGATGCCATCAAAAAAGGAGTGGCTCACAAAGAAGCCTATGAAAAGAATATAGGCACTTACGGAAGATTTGCCGAGGCAGTAAAAGCTATAGATCCGAGACATGAATAATTAATATTGTAAAGGAGTTGTGATTTCAAGTGGTTAGTTTCGAAGGCTATGAAAGAAGAATTGATAAAATAAATAAATGCCTTGTCGAATATGGCTTCAAAAGCCTTGAAGAGGTTAGAGAACTCTGTCTTTCAAAAGGCATAGATGTAGATAAGATTGTCAAAGGAGTTCAGCCCATAGCATTTGAAAATGCTGTGTGGGCATACACACTGGGCTGCGCCATTGCTCTGAAAAAAGGCGTAAAAACTGCTGCAGAAGCTGCAGAAATTCTCGGAATTGGCCTGCAGGCATTCTGTATACCGGGCTCTGTTGCAGACAGCAGAGCAGTCGGTAAAGGGCATGGCAATCTTGGTGCAATGCTGTTAAGAGAAAAGACAAAATGTTTCTGCTTCCTTGCAGGCCATGAGTCCTTTGCCGCAGCCGAAGGTGCCATAGGAATAGCAAAGAAAGCAAATAAAGTCAGGAAGACGCCCCTGAAGGTCATATTGAACGGACTGGGGAAAGACGCTGCATATATTATTTCCAGAATTAACGGATTTACCTATGTTAAAACAGAATATAACTACCATACGGGAGAACTCAAAATAGTAGAAGAAAAGCAATTCTCAAAAGGAGAAAAAGGAAGCATAAGGGCCTATGGAGCAGATGATTCGAGCGAAGGCGTTGCAATCATGATAAAAGAAGGGGTAGATGTTTCCATAACAGGTAATTCTACTAACCCGACAAGATTCCAGCACCTTGTGGCAGGGACATATAAAAAATGGGCAGGAGAAAACAACAAGAAATATTTCTCTGTTGCCTCGGGAGGCGGAACAGGAAGAACACTCCATCCCGACAATATGGCAGCAGGCCCTGCTTCCTACGGATTAACGGATTCAATGGGAAGAATGCATGGAGACGCCCAGTTCGCCGGTTCATCCTCGGTGCCGGCTCATGTGGAAATGATGGGACTCATAGGAATGGGTAACAATCCTATGGTAGGAGCCACAGTTTCAGTGGCAGTCGCTATTGAAGAATCTTTTAAATAAATTAATCTGTCATTGCGAGAAGCGATAGCTCCGAAGCAATCCCGAAGGTTTTCTATATACCGGTGGGATTGCTTCGTTTCGCTCGCAATGACTGGTTTCCCTCACAATTCGTCTACAATGATATTAAACTGTTCAAGGGCAGACTGAAGATTTTCCGTAATATCTCTTGCAATCACATCAGGATCCGGGAGATTTTCGTTATCTTCAAGGCTTTCGTCTTTTAACCAGAATATATCAAGACTTACCTTATCCCTTTTTATAATGTCTTCATAGCTGAATACTTTAAATCTGTCACTTTCTTTTCTGTCGGAAAGATTTTCCTTATTATAACAGGTAATAAAATCTTTAAGATCTTCATATTTCAATGTATTTGTCTTCAGGGTAAAATGTTTGTTTGTTCTCAAATCATAGATCCAGAGTTTTTCAGTCCATGGTTTTTCAGAGGCAGGTTTTCTGTCAAAAAAGAGGACATTTGCCTTTACACCCTGGGCGTAAAATATGCCGGTAGGAAGACGTAAGAGTGTATGGACATTACATTCTGAAAGTAATTTTCTCCTCACAGTCTCCCCTGCCCCTCCTTCAAACAATACATTATCAGGCACAACTACGGCGGCTTTCCCGTTAATCTTTAATAATGTTTTCACATGCTGAAGAAAATTAAGCTGCTTATTGGAGGTTGCAGCCCAGAAATCCTGTCTTTCATAAATTAAAGCTTCTTTATCACCTTTTCCGTCTCCGTTTACTATGGTAATACTGCTTTTTTTCCCGAAAGGCGGATTGGTAAGAACCATGTCAAATCTCTCTCCCGGGTCAGACATAAGTGCATCTCCCACTTCTACCGGGCTTTCATCTCCTCCTATGCCGTGAAGATAAAGATTCATAACACAGAGTCTTGCTACATTATCGACTATATCCCATCCTTTAAAGGTATTGAATTTAAGAAACCTCTTCTGTTCTTTATCGAGTCGGCAATTTTTTGAAATATAATCATGGGCGGAAAGTATAAATCCGCCTGTTCCGCAGGCAGGGTCGCATATTGTCATACCCGGTTCCGGGTTTATAGCTTCTACCATTGCTTTAATCAGAGCTCTCGGTGTAAAATACTGACCTGCACCGCTTTTTATATCTTCAGCATTTTTCTGGAGCAGCCCCTCATAGATTTCTCCTTTTATATCAATATCCATGCCTGACCATGTTTCTCCGTTTATCAGTTCTATAAGACGTCTGAATTTTGCAGGGTCCTGGATTTTATTCTGAGATTTCCTGAAAATGACTCCAAGCATGCCATGTTCTTTTCCCAGGCTTTCAAGGATATGTCTGTAATGAGTCTCAAGGGCATCTCCGTCTCTACATACAAGGCTCTTCCAGTCAAGGCCGTCCGGTATGATTGATTGTCTGTTAAAAGGCGGTTTTGTCTGTTCATCGGCCATTTTTAAAAATAACAGATATGTTAACTGTTCCACATAGTCTCCGTAGCTTACCCCGTCATCACGAAGGACATTACAGTAATTCCAGAGTCTCTGGACAATTGTAGTTGCTTCTGTTGACATTTATATCTCCTTTTCATTACTTTCTTTATGCCTGCTTATAAGCATCAAGTAATTCATCTCTTGATATGCCGGTTTGCGTGCAAATAGTTCTCAGAGTTGAAGATTTTATTTTCAGATGATTTGGTATAGTCAGAGGGGTATCAGTGTCATCATCGTTTTTACGTATCATAGCAATATGTTCTCTTTCCCTTACAATTTGAAAACCCAAAATATTTAACGCTTTGATTACTTTCTGTTTCGGTGCATCAGCAGGAAATTTAGGCATTATACTTCAACCTTTGCCTCAGCTATAAAGGCTTCAAGTATGGGGGGATCAATATTTAAAACTTCTTCTCCGAAAGTTTCAATATGAAAAAGAATGGCAGATTTTACATCTGAAAGGGCTTCTTCGTAACTATCGCCCTGCCCTACTACCACTCCTTTCATTCCCAGAGGGTAAGCTACATATCCATCCGGATTTTTTTCTACAATAATTTTTATACACTTCATTTTGATTTCCTCCTGACATTTTTCATCTATAATTAAATTATAGAGGTTTCTTTATGTATTAGCAATATATTTTTGATTGCGTTTTTTATGACAGGTAAATTTATTTATCCTGAAAATCATTCGGTGTTACGTGTGTCGTCATTGCGAGGAGCGGAGCGACGAAGCAATCCCGACAGTTCTATACGTACCAGTGGGATTGCTTCGCTTCGCTCGCAATGACAGGGTTCATTTATCATACCGGCCGCATAGTGGATATCACTGTCTTTTTATAGAGAAGATTTTTTTACAGGTTTCCTCTTTTTTGAATTTTCACCAGGCATAGTTTTTTCCTTCTCTTCTTTTATTTTTTTAAGCAGTTCCTCCGCCGGCTCATCTGACGGTTCCTGAGGAACAAGCCTGCCGGAAAAGGCAGATTTTAAAATGCTCTGCCGCAGTTTTTCCGCCTGTTTCAGCGAATGGTCCACCGTTTTTTCCACTTCCTCTGCTATGGAGAAGCGAAGTTCTATTTCTTCTACGATAAGGTGCTGTTCTTGAATGGATGGGAGGGGGATTGGCATTAGAGATAATTTTGTACCATTTACATTTGCCTGCCCTACCTGTTGTGAAACGACTGAAGCTATATATTTTCTCCCGTAAAAGGAATTTATAAAGAAAGATAACAAGTCGGAATTATATAAATTTTTAACTACTCTAACTCTTATAAGATAGGATGCAAATATAGATTTTGGATGATAATCCTTATAAACTGCTGTTTTACCTACTAATTCTGCACTGTTTGTTCTGTTAAATAATACATCACCATCCTGAAGAAGAAAAGTGCTTAATTGTGAATATTCTTCAGGAAAATACTTAAGATTTTCAAAAACCAATTTTCCTTCTCGAATATTTCCCATTCTAATTACCGGGATACCATCAATATCATCACCTGATTTATCGGAAGTTCCATATTGCATTAATTCGCTAATTTCTTTAACTCTTACCCACCCCCACCCCTCCGGCAATTCCTGTAACCCTTCTGTATTTACGTCACATGTGTCTTTCTTGCTTTTTCCATTCTTCTCTTTCTCTTCTCTTATCCTTTCAAGAAGGACAGAAGCAGGTTCAAGTTCATCCTTATGGGATTTTCTCCATTCCTCTGTGAGTTTGCCACAGAAGGCATGTTTTAATACAGATTGCCTGTATCGCTTCAACTGAGATTTTACTTTCTTGAGGGCATCCACGCCGGCATCCAGTTTTGTAAATAGTTCTTCTATTTTTGTTACGATGCGGTGTTGTTCCTGAAGAGGAGGGATAGGAATAGGTAATTCTTTAAAAGTAGTTACATTAAATGCTGGTTGAGCTGTTGATTTGGTTATTTTATTTAACTTTTCTTTAAATATCCAACTTTTAAAGTAATAAAAAACAAAAGACTTATTAAATGATTTTCCAACAGTTATTTTTAATAAGTTTGCAGGTATTACTCCGACAGGCATCCAATTAGGATAATAACCGCATTTTCCGTATGAAGAGCCAATTTTTGCGATTAATATATCTCCAGGTTTTATTGCACTCCGTTTAATTTGTTCAAATTTTTCTTTCGTTATAAATCTCAACTTATCATAAGAAAAGCCTTCATCAATATTTGTAATAGATACAACAGGAATATTTCCAGCATCGGTATAATCCGAAGTTTTCAGATGAGAACCAAAAGGTCCGTCCACTATAGCATAATTTTCATTTTCTCCTATTGTATTTATATACGTCCACACCCATCCGGCCGGGAGAGCCGGAAGGTTATCCATATCTATCATAAAAAAATCCTTTCATATGTCATTGCGAGCGCAGCGAAGCAATCCCATCGGTTACACACAAAACCATCGGGATTGCTTCGTCGCTTCGCTCCTCGCAATGACAGGGTTGCCGAAATTCAAACTATCAGCAAAGCAATCACATTATTACAACGTTGAACCTGCAGGATTGCTTCGTCGCTATCGCTCTTCGCAATGACTGATTAACCGACTTTTGAAAATCTCATAATACTTCATATAAATCTTTCCATTCCTTATTCATACTATTAATTAAATCTATCTTCTTTTTTCTTGAACCACCTTTAATCTGTTTTTCTCGTGAAATTGCATTATAAGAATCTTCCAAAATTTCATAATAAACCAATTTGTTTATATTATATTTGTTAGTAAAACCTTCTTTCAGGTTTTTCTTATGTTCATAAACTCTTCTTTTTAAATCATTGGTTACACCTGTATAAAGTGCTGTATTATTTTTATTGGTCATTATATATAAATAATATTGTTTGCTCATCTTCTATATATCCGGACACTCGCAGTCATTGCGAGCGCAGCGAAGCAATCCCGTTATTACAACGTTAAACCAGCGGGATTGCTTCGTCGCTATCGCTCCTCGCAATGACCGGTTTTCTTTCATTACACAGAGGTGTTCCCTGTTTAATATGAAACCTTATATTCTCTCTATTGCAAAAATCAATAACTTTATGGGCAATCTTTTCGTAAAACAGCATATTATCCCTGAAGAGATTGGCATTTATATTATAATTTAATTTTCCAAAAATTATCTTATCTACAAATTTAATTTCCTTAAGAATCTTCTCAATATTATAAGCATCAGGAGCAAGATTAGGTGTAGGATATGGTTCTATACTTGCCCAGGTTTTATACCCCGCCTCATGTAATTTCTTTAAAGACTCTATCCTTATATCATAAGGAGCAGCAAATGGTTCGTATTTTTCTTTAAAATCAGGATTAAGAGAAACAATGGTAATCCCATATTCATTCTCCTGTAAAAATTTTCCATCTATCAATTCTTCAGGATAAAATCCTTTTGTAAGGGTTGTTACTCTGATGCCTTTTTTATTAATTCTTTCAATTATATCAAATGTTAGTTCTTTCACATCTAAAAGAAGATCTTCACTCTGTATATCATACATAAAAGGATCAGTCATAAAAGATAAATGAATATAATCTATTTTATCTTTATACTGTATTAGCTCTTTTTCCAGTAACTGAACAGAATTTTCTACTATTTTAGGTTTCAGCCACTCGTCATAATCCCTAACTCTTCCAAATCTTTTCGACATCATAAAAGCATAACAGGGAAATTTACAGCCATGTTTACAGCCCTCTACATGATTTATAGTCCAGCTTCCATATTCAACTTTACTTTTATATAAAAGGGTTTTCCTTTTTATAAATTGACATACCTGTGTGCTTATCATAATTACTCTCCAAATTCCAAAAATTCTTGTTCAAAAAGATCGGGCCCACTTATCTGTTCTTTTTGTTTTTTAAATATTTTTCTTATAATATCTTTTATATTACCCTTTTTCGTTGCAAATAATAAATAATAAAGAACATCTTTTCTATCGAAATATTTCATATCATAAGCAATTACTTTTAATTGTCGCCCCAGAAATATTTCTTCCACAAAATCTGTCAATATATCAATGTCATCTTTATCTATAGTATCTTTACTACGTCCCATAAAATCATAAAAAGTCTCTATGGTAGATATTTCTTTTTCAGTTAAAGAATCCTTTAAATGAGATTTTTTTTCTACTCCAGCTACGCGTCTGACACCTTCAAGTATGTAATTAAAAAAAATCTCTTTTGGATTCTTTAGCAAAACTATTTTCTTTGTCGTAGTAGCCTTTATTTTTATACCATAGGGATCAATAATTGCCAGTAAAGGGTTCCGTGGATCATTTATGATATTCTCTAAAATATTATCTATGGCTATATTACAATCATCATTAAAAGTATAAATTTTAACACAATCTTTAAGAATAGAATGTTCATTCATAAAACTATTTATATTGTTCTCAAGATAATTAAAATTTTCTTTATTTTTCTCTACCAGAAATATATTTATTTTTATTTCTTTTCTCAGTTTGCTGGAAGTACTGGTTAACTTATTGTTAATCTGTTCTAGAAAAATTAGAGGAGAACCGTAAACTACTTCTCCTCTATAAGTATGATTACCTCTGCCGGCAAATAAATCAATATAATACCACTGATTAGCGAACAGATTCTTTTTATTCCAGATAGTTAACCATACATAAGAATATTTTCTAAATATTTCTAATTTTGTTCTTGTATGTGGTCGTTTATCCAGGTTCCATTGTTCTTCGTTACTCATAGCAGAGTTTACACCTCGTTTCAGTTTAAAAATTACTCGGATAAAGAAAATCCACCGGTAAGAAATTTTATATCTGGTCCACAGTAATTTTTCCTGATGCTTCTTTATTTTTCTTCATTTTTCTTCACTACTTTTTATTATAACATAATAACTCTTTGTTCTTAATACTCAACGTATATTTTTATCAAGAGTTACACATTTTGTCATTGCGAGGAGTGGAACGACGAAGCAATCCCAATGGGTTTCTTTTGTTATAATGGGATTGCTTCGCTTCGCTCGCAATGACTGCTTTCTCATTGTTTTTTGCGTAAGTCCTGCTAAAATTAGTTGAAAATTTTTCTGTTCATGCCGCCAGCACCTCATTTAATTCCTCAAGTATCGTATCCAGTTCCGGCCCGAAAAGAGTGTAAACCTTCACCGGCCCTCCCTTCTCATGAAAAGGAGCAAATTCAAAATCATCCATTTCAATGGTAAGAGAAGCAGAGATATGATCTTTTATCATCAAAAGCCATGTTATCTGTTCTTCATTGAAAATTTTCCCTGTTTTCTTCTGTTCTTCGAGCCAGAAATTAAACCTCTCATTTACCACATCTGAGAAAGGTTCCAGAACATCACATTCACCCAGGGTAAACCGCAGCAGAGAAATGATATCGGTAAGCAGTTTCTGAGGGCCTGCACCTTTTACCTTTGCTCTTTCCAGTCTTTCATATGCCTGCCAGAGAAGGGCAGGCGCCAGGTTATAAGGAGGTTTTTCTATGGCGTCGGAAAGTTCTTTTATCTGTTTATATGTAAGATGCCTTTTCCCGTAAGGATTACTGTAGATAACCTGCAGGGCCGTAAGTTCATCCTTATTGTCTTCAATGAATTTCTTAAAGGTTTTAATGACTGTTTCCGAATGTTCCTTCAGATCAAAACCTGCATATATTACACCGTCTTTACTTACAGTATCTATTATCTGTTCATGACTTCTTCTCAGGTCAATGAGTTTATTTCTCAATTTCGGACTATCAAAAGGTGAACAGGCAATATCCAGAAGCTTTTCTTCTGCTTTTTTTATTTCTTCACAGGAAGGATCTTCTCTATTGAACATTTCCTGGGCTTTATCCAGTTTTTTATCTATATCAATAGAATCAAGGAGATTATTGATGAGTTCTTTTAAAGATTGACCTGATATCACTTTTATCTCTTCTTTTTCTTTTACATCTATTTCTCTGTCAAGTCTTGCAAGCCTTCCTGCCAGGGTGCTTATTGTATCTTCATCTCTGTTTCCAAGTGCCACAGCCATAAGGATTTTATCGAAAGGAACAGTTCTTTTTCTCTCTAAAGGCTTTGAGTCTGTTTTATCTCCTTCACAGACTCCGACTGAATCGACAATAACAAAATGAGTTTTTTCTGCCCCGTCAGGGGTAACTGCATTGAAATCAGTTCTGGATATTGTTCTTGTTCCCCTTCCTTTCATCTGTTCGAAAAAACTTCTCGATCTTACCTGACGCATAAATAAAAGACACTCGAGGGGTTTTACATCTGTGCCGGTAGAGATCATATCTACCGTTAGAACTATTCTGGGATTATAGGAATTACGGAAAGATGCAATCAGATCTTCAGGCTTTTCTCCTGTTGTTTTATAGGTAATCTTTTTACAGAAATCATTGCCTTTACCAAATTCCTGTCTTATTATATGAACTATATCTTCTGCATGGGAATCATCTTTCGCAAAAACAAGAGTTTTGGGAACTTCATGCCTTCCGGGAAAAATCTCGGTGAAAAGTTTTTCTTTAAAGGTTTTGATGATTGTTCTTATCTGATCCGGGGATACTACATCTCTATCCAGACTGAAAGGAGCATATTCCATATCATCATTTAATTTTTCCCACCTGATTTTTCTTGTAAGTTTATCCCTCTTATCTATATAATGACCTGATTCGACTTTACTTCCTCCCTCTGTGATTTCCGTTTTTATGCGGTAAACTTCATAACCTACATTTACTCCGTCTGCAACCGCCCTTTCATGACTGTATTCCATGACGAGATTCTGATTGAAAAATCCAAAGGTCTGTTTTGACGGTGTTGCAGTAAGTCCGATAATGAATGAATCGAAATATTCAAGAACCTGTCTCCAGAGATTATATATTGAACGGTGGCACTCATCTGTTACGATAAAATCAAAGGTTTCCACAGGGATTTGTTGATTGTACACAACTTCTTTTACTTCTTCGTTAAATGAAATATCAAAAGCAGAATATTCTTCAAGTTCTTCATCAAATTCTTCTTCACCTCTGAGCATGGAGTAAAGTCTTTGTATCGTTGTGATACACACCCTGCTTACAGGATCAATAGTATTTGAAGTGAGATGCTGAATATTATAAAGCTCTGTAAATTTCCTTCCGTCATCAGGGGTTACATATTGCTGAAATTCCTTCTTTGTCTGCCTTCCCAGATTTGCCCTGTCTACCAGGAATAGAATCCTTCTGGCACCGGCGAATTTCACAAGGCGGTAGATAAAACTTACGGCAGTGAAGGTTTTACCTGCACCTGTCGCCATCTGTATGAGTGCTCTCGGTTTCCCTTCCGAAAGGGATTGTTCCAGGTTTTTTATTGCTTCAACCTGACAGTCTCTCAAACCGTCTGTTCTGAGATGGGGCATAAATTTAAGTTTTTTCCTGACCGTATCTTCCCTGGAGATATAATCTCCGAGTGTTTCCGGCCTGTGAAAAGAAAAAACCCGTCTGGATGCAGGTGAAGGATCTCTTAAATCTCTGAAAAAAGTCTCTATGCCGGTACTTTCATAAGCAAAAGGTAGTGGTTCCCGAACAGCAGGCAAATTCTTCGGCAGTCCGTAAAGATAACCTTCCGATTGTTCTGCCACACCGCTTAAAGTAGTGCCTTCTGCTTTTGCTTCTATAACTCCGGCTGCCTGCCTGTTTACAAATAAAAGATAATCGGCTGTCCCTGTTTTGAGGGGAAATTCTCTTACTGCCACACCGGAAGAAGCTCCAAGATTCAGTTCTTTAAGATCCTGAATATGCCATCCTGCTTCTTCAAGTAATTTATCTATTTTTGTTCTTGCTTTTTCTTCTGGTTTCATACAAAATTCATCCTGTCATTGCGAGCCTGGTGCTGCCGGCGATAAATATGACACCGATAATCTGTGATTTTGTATCCTCCCGTCACGCGTTACGCGTTACGACTATAACCCTTTATAAGCACATGGCGAAGCAATCACATTATTAAAGGAGAACACCGGCGGGATTGCTTCGTCGCTATCGCTCCTCGCAATGACATAT
>JBEHWO010000232.1:0-10931 GCA_040217695.1 Vulcanimicrobiota bacterium
ATTATGTGCAAATAAAATTAATCCCGGAAAACTGATTGCCCTGGGCCCTGTTAAATACAGAGAATTTACTAAAGAAGAAGAATTTTCAGATATTCTTAAAACTATAGGATTTAAAGACTATGAAAGCACTGTTATAAAAATTTATGCTCTGAAATTTGATCCGAAGAAAAAAGAAGATATAATTAAATATTTCACACACTCTCTCAGTTACAGTATAGATAACGAATGTGCAAAAGCAATAATTGATATAAAAAACACTCACAAACAGGAACTGGGCCGTATAGAAATACCCGGCCAAACCAGGCAACAGAAATTTATAAAAATAGCTGTTGTAGCAGGTGTTCTCATACTCATATTTCTTATAATAGGTCCTGTAAGGAATTATATAAAAAGTAAACAGCCTAAATTCACCGGTCTCATCTTTCTCTTTAACCCGGAAGGAGAAAAGATTGAAGACCAGATGCTTGAAAAATATAAAAGAGTTAACAGCACTACTATTTCTGTCGGTTCAGATTCGAAAAATGGTGTTGTAATACCTTCTGCAAAGCCATTTCATGCCCTGTTAAAAGCCGAGAAACTTGTTTATCAGTACAGGGTAAGTATTGCCCCTCAAAAAGATGCAAAACTTTTTCTTATATCCAAAGAAAGAGATCAGAAGGGAAATGAAACAGGAGTTTCTTTTACTGTAGAATTTCACGGCGGCTTACTTTATGACAGTGATGTACTTAAATTTGGAAGTTATTTTATGCAATATATAAATTCCAATGTACCTAAAAGGTCTCAGGAAGAGGTTTTGCAGATGTTAACGGCTCTTCATCCTTCAGCTATGAAAGAAAAACCTCATGAAGAGCAAAAACCCGTTAGAACCGGCCCTGAAGAAAATAAAGAAACGTCTGTTTTATCTGCAGACCTTTCTTCTGCAGATTATGAAGATAAAGAGAAAATGCTGAAGGAAAAATTACTTTCAAGGCGTCATGAAGATAGCAGTGATGAAGCTATAGATCTCGGAGCGCCTGCATTCTCCGGAGCCGTTTTGTTTTCTCAGAATAAGGAAAAAGAAATAAAAGACGCCATAGCAAGAGCAAAGGCAAAATTACAGCAGTCCAGAGGTCAGGAGGAAGAAGAAAAATCATTACCTGTAGAAGAAGAGGAAGAATCTTATGAACAGTATATGAGTATTGTCGGTGTTACGTCTGTACAGGCAGATGAATTGACGGGTACAACGGAATATGAAGAAGAATATGATGAAGAACAGGAATATGACGAAGAAGAATATGAAGAAGAATATGAAGAAGATGATGACGAGAAAATAGATATTGTAGAAGAAACAATAAAAGTAAGGTCTGAAGAAAAACCTGTGTCTCTTATAGCACAGGAATTACCGGCAAAGATCGAAAAAGAAAGTATAAAAGATGCTATAGAAAAAGTAAAAACAAGAATGAAACTCTCAAAAGAAGAGGTAGAGTCCGGGAAAGAAATAAAAGAAGACAGGAAAGAAAAGAAATATGAAACAGTAATTAAACCTGATGAAGAGGAATCGGAAATGCTTGCCGTAGGAATTGGTTTTGATGATTTTGAAGAAGAGGAAACCTCTGCTATCGGTATGTTCGGTTATGATGAAGAAGAAGAAACCGGGGCTGACCTTCAGGAAGAACAGGAAAGAAAGATAAAAGAAGACCGGGAGAAGAAAATAAAGGAAATGAAGATAAAAGAGGAAGAAAAGAAGGTAAAAGAAGAAAGTGCCGTTCGGGAGAAGGAGAAAGCGAAAAAGGTAATAAAGAAAATGCCTGAACCATTGACGGAGGAAAAAGAAAATAAGATTCCTTTTGTAGAAAAGGCAAAAGCCATGTCGGGAACTGTTCCTCATGAAAAGAAAAAAGTTAAGAAGAAAGTAGGTAAAATAAAGACATCGTCTGTAAATATAGAAGATAAGGTAAAAGCAATTGAAGAAAGTATGCAGAAATCTATGGAGGAAAAATTTATAAAGTTAAATAAAGATAAGATTAAGAAAGTAGTTAAAAAGAAGATCAGTAAATAGCAGGCAGTAATGCGTAACGCATTATGCGTTACGCATCACGTCTTAAATAAACTGGCTTAATTTTTCTACAATTAAATCCTTCGGAACATTTCCTACGATATTTTCTACTATTTCTCCGCCTTTGAATATTTTTACTGTAGGTATACTTCTGATACCATATTTTCTGGAAGTTTCAGGATTTTCATCTACATTCATTTTAAATACTTTTACTTTACCTTCATATTCTTTTCCTATTTCTTCAATAACAGGGCCAAGCATTTTACATGGTCCGCACCAGGGAGCCCAGAAATCTACCAGCACCGGAATAGATGATTCTAAAACCGAAGTGCCAAAATTACTATCACTTATATGCATTCCTTCACTCATAATATACACTGCCTTTCATTATTATTAGTATTCAGCAGTCACCATGCAGATTTCAAATTACCGACCCGAGCGTAAGCATATAATAAACGTTTCCCTCCCGTAACGCGTTACGGGAGCATACATGTATTATTTACGCTCACCTCAGTAAGAATTATGTTGATAATACCGGAGTATACATAGATAATCTGTCCATCTGATGATAGCTGATAGCTGATAGTTATTATATCATAGAGATGGCTCTCTAACAAGATCGTTATTTTGGTCAAATTACTTGACAGTAATAGACTCAGAGAGTATAATTTAAAAGCCTTAAAGTAGGTATTTTTATTATTGAAATATTATAAATTAAATATATAAGGAGGTGAACTTGATCGGTTTTTATAGCCGGTCAAGTAATCAAATGTCCAGAGTAGTTGGTATTGATTTAGGTACAACAAATTCGGTAATAGCTGTTATGGAAGCCGGTAAGCCTGTAGTTATAGCTAATGCTGAAGGAAGTCGTATTACTCCGTCAGTTGTAGGCTTCTCCAAATCAGGAGAAAGACTTGTCGGACAACTGGCCAAAAGGCAGTCCGTTCTCAATCCTGATAAAACAGTTTCTTCTATTAAGAGAAAAATGGGAACAAAAGAGAAGGTAACCATAGATGGTAAGGACTATACACCACAGGAAATATCTGCCATGATTTTACGTAAAATGGTAGATGATGCCAGTTCATATCTTGGTGAAAAGATTACGAAAGCAGTAATCACAGTTCCTGCCTATTTTGATGACTCCCAGCGCCAGGCTACTAAAGATGCAGGAAAGATTGCAGGCCTCGAAGTTTTAAGAATAATAAATGAGCCTACTGCTGCATCACTTGCCTATGGTCTTGATAAAAAGAAATCGGAAACAATACTGGTATGGGACCTTGGCGGCGGAACCTTTGATGTTTCTATTCTGGAAGTGGGAGAAGGTCTTTTTGAAGTTAAATCCACAAGCGGAGATACGCAACTCGGCGGTGATGATTATGACATGAGAGTAGTAGAATATCTTGCGAAAGAATTTAAAAAGGATCAGGCCATAGATTTGAAACAGGATAAACAGGCACTTCAGAGACTCACGGAAGCGGCGGAAAAAGCCAAATGTGAACTTTCTTCTATGTTCGAGACTATTATAAGTCTGCCTTTTATAACAGCAGATCAATCAGGACCAAAGCATCTGGAAATGAAGCTTACAAGAGCAAAATTTGAAGAACTTACTGCAGATTTAACGGAAAGAACCATAGTTTCTTTCCGCCAGGCTCTGGGCGATGCAGGTATATCGGAAAAAGACATAGATGAATTAATACTCGTAGGCGGTTCCACCCGTATGCCATGTATAGACGAACTGGTCAGAAGGCTTACAGGAAAAGAACCCAATAAAGGAGTCAATCCTGATGAGGTGGTTGCCATAGGAGCAGCCATTCAGGCAGGTGTTCTGGCAGGAGAAGTGAAAGACGTAGTTCTCCTGGATGTTACACCTCTTACCCTGGGTATTGAAACACTTGGCGGTGTATGTACTACTCTTATAAAGAGAAATACTACAATACCTACGAGAAAAAGTGAGATCTTTACTACTGCTGCAGACGGGCAGACTGCTGTAGATGTTCATGTCCTTCAGGGTGAACGTCATATGGCCAGGGACAATAAAACCCTGGGAATGTTCCGTCTTGACGGCATACCTCCTGCACCGAGAGGCATTCCTCAGGTGGAAGTTACCTTTGACATAGATTCAAACGGTATTGTAAACGTTACTGCAAGAGATATGGCCACTCAGAGAGAACAGCATATAACCATAACTGCAAGTACCAATCTCGGCAAAGATGATGTTGACAGAATGGTTAAAGAAGCGGAAACTCATGCAGATGAAGATAAAAAGAAAAGAGAAGAAAGTGAAATTAAGAATAAAGCAGACAGTCTCGTATATCAGACAGAGAAAAATCTTAAAGATTACGGCGATAAAGTTCCGCCGGAACATAAGAGTAAAATAGAAGATGCACTCAGAGAACTTAAAGCTGCTATAGAAACAGGTAAATTTGAAGATATGAAAAAAGCCATAGATACACTTGAACAGGCTTCCTATAAAATGGCAGAAGCCATGTATGCAGGTGTCTCAGGCGGCCCCGGCCCCGGCCCCGGCCCAGGCGGTGCGGGAGCATATCAGGCACCTCCTCCGGGAGCTTCAGGCCCTGCCACACCACCGCCTCCTCCGGGTGATGACGTGGTAGATGCAGAATTTAAAAGTTCTGATATTTAAGTGAGCAGTGAGCAGTGAGAAGTGAGAGGAGAAATATCTCTCACCTCTCACATTTCACCTCTCATCTCTCACCTTTTTAGAAAAGGCAGAAAATATGAAATTTAAAGATTATTATAAGATTTTAAGTGTAGATAAAAAATCTGATGTAAAAACTATAAAAAATGCCTATCGTAAACTTGCCAGGAAATATCATCCTGATGTAAACCCCAATGATCCTCATGCAGAGGAACGATTTAAAGAAATAAATGAAGCCTATGAAGTACTTTCCGATCAGGAGAAACGAAAAAAATACGATCTCCTGGGAAATAACTGGAACAAAGTTTATACAGGGCCGGGAGGTTTTTCCGGAACAGGTTTCCCGGGCTTTGAAAATATTAATTTTGATTTTCAGGATCTCGGCGACCTTGGCGGGTTCAGCGATTTCTTTAAAACATTTTTCGGGGGCCACAGAGGTGCCGGCGCAGGAGCGACGGCATGGCAAAAAACTGCAGCACCGCCGAAAAGAGGCAGAGACCTTACGTATCCAATTGAAATAACACTTGAAGAAGCTTATAAAGGCGTAGAAAGAAGTCTTCAGGTTCAGATTCAGGACATATGTCCTCATTGCAGGGGAGAAGGTCTGTCTGGAAGACATTCCTGTTCAAACTGTCAGGGCAGTGGCCGTATATATAAACAGCGTAAGATTTCTGTGAAAATACCTCCGGGAGTAAAAGATAGCTCAAAGGTTCGTATGGCAGGCCAGGGAGAGACAGGTACAGGCGGAGGCGGCCCCGGAGATCTTTATCTGGAGATCAAGCTTGCGACTCATAAATTCTTTGAAGTCAAAGGTGATGACCTTTACTGTGAAATTCCAATCAGTGTTACAGAAGCAATACTGGGGGCAGAAATACAGGTGCCTACTATAAATGGCAGTTCTGTTTTAATGAAAATACCTCCGGAAACACAGAATGGCAGAAATTTTCGACTTTCCGGTCTCGGAATGCATCCTTTGAAAGGAGGACTTCCGGGGCATCAATATGTAAAAGTGAAAGTAGTTCTGCCTCAGAATTTATCTAAAAGGGAGAAAGAAATTTTCCAGGAACTGGCTAAATTACGCCAGGATAATCCAAGGGCATTTCTATAATAATTCTTATGAAGAGAAAAAATATACATGTTATAACGTTTATTGTATTACTGGTAATTACCTTTATTGCTATAAAGGTTTTTGCCAGAGATGAAGAAGATCCGCCTCTGGAGGCTAAAATTAAGATGTATGAGACACTTCTTGCAGAGGCAAAAGATCTCGGTGCCAGTACAGAAGAAGCAGAGGCAATAATGAAACAGGCAGAGATGAATATTTCCGCAGGTTTTATTTCCGGTGCGGAACTGCTTGTTCAGACTGCTATGGTAAAATTGCTTGATGCTATAAAACTTGCCGGAGGCTCAAATCCGGAAAAGTATTTAACACCTGGTACAAAAAGAGATACAACAGGAACTCCTTCCGGTACAGACACACCATTACCTTCCGGTACATCGGCTCCTGTATCTACTCCAACACAATATCAATCAGTGGCTACTCCAACGCCATATCAACCTGTGGCCACTTCAACGCCATATCAGCCTCTGGCTACCCCCACATCTCTCTACCCGAATATTATTGTTGAAGATAAGAGTTATAATCTTCCCTTTGAAAATACATCTTTCGGCGGTAATTCTATTCTTATGACGGAACATATACCTGTTTTCTGGCTGAAGCCTGAAGGTTTTGCCGATTTACAGTGGGATAATGTTGAAACAGAAAGAGGGTTTTATAACTGGGATAAGCTGGATAAATTCTATGGGAAAGCCACACAGAGAAACCTTAATTTAATTGTCAATATTCTCGGTGTACCTTTATGGGATTATCAGATGGGACATAATCAGGTTCTTCCTACTCCTGTAGTAGTTCCCAATGTTCTCCCTTCAGATAAGGAACGATATATGACATTTATAAAAACTGCCGTTGAAAGGTATGATGCCGACGGAGTAACAGATTCATCTATGGCCATTAAAATAAAATATTTTCAGCTCGGCAGTGAGCCCGACAGTGCAGATAATACCTTCGGACAGCGCCAGTGGGCAGACACAGTAGAAAATTATGCACAGCTTGTCAGATGGACAAAACAGGCTATGATACAGGCCAACCCGAAAGCCTGTCTTATACTTGGAGGATCTTCCGAACTGGCTGCATGGGGTAAAGGAGGAGAATTCAATCCCATAACAGGACAGCCTTTTGAGAAAGATGGATGGTTTGTAGAGCTTTTTGATAATCTCAGAAGTCTTGAGGACAGGGAAACACAGAATGATGGTATAAAAAATTACTTTGACGGAGTGGATTTTCATCATTACGGCGGGACAACCAATGCCACTGTGAATGTCAGTCTTACTTATAAACCTCTTGGTTCCGGACTGGATATTGTTAAAAAGCGCCTTTATGAATACGGATATAAAGATTCATCCCTCTGGGTTACAGGTAATTCAATTTATACGGGAAGTCCCTGTGATTATTTCTCAGGCGGAGAACGTGCTAATTATGTGGCTGTTTCTGAAAAAGAACAGGCCATATACCTTGTCAAGAGTCTTGTTGTCCCTGTATCAAAAGGAGTAAAAGCGGTTTTCTGGAGTAAATTCATAGATGATCCGCCTCAGACTCTTCATTTCGGTCATTTAGATACTTTTTACAATTACTCGGGTCTCCTTAACGGAGAGGACCAGACAAAAAAACTTTCTTTTTATACATATAAATTACTTGCAGAATTACTTGCCGGTGCTAAATTTAATCAAATATTTACCGGCCTTGAACATGATGTGTCAGGTTATGCCTTTGTAAAAGGAGGACGGCCCTGCTATATTTTCTGGAATGACGGAGCAGATGTTAAAACTGTAAGAATTGGAGCGGAACAGGGGAAGGTCTACAATGTAACTTCTCTTGTGACAGATCCTGAAGGACAGGTTACAGTAGAAGAGGTAAGAGCAGATCAGGGACTTTTAGTATTCAAGCTCGGACCGGAACCGGTTTTTGTCGTACAGAAATAGTGAGTGGTGAGCAGTGAGTGGATTTTATCTCCTCGCTGCTCACTGTTTATTTAGTATTATAAGTGGTGCCAGCGGTAAATACGACACCGTATAATCTGTAGATAAGCTTGAAGAACTGACCCTTAACACAAACGGAATACTACTCCCGGAAAAAGCGAAATTACTTAAAGAAGCAGGTATAACAAGATTAAACAGTCGTTACGCATTTTGTCATTGCAAGGAGCGGAGCGACGAAGCAATCCCAACAATTTCTGTTGTAATAATGGGATTGCTTCGCTTCGCTCGCAATGACTGATTCTTCTGTATTTTTTGCGTAAGTCCTGATTAAATATCAGCCTTGATACATTGAATAGAGAAAAATTCCGCCGTATAACTGGAAGAGATGAACTCAAACAGGTTCTGGCAGGTATAGCTCTCATATCTTTACCTGTCGGTACACAGCTAAAACTCGGAAATTCTGCCATATGTGAAGTAACGCAGATCGGTAAAGAATGCCACAGCCCATGCATTATCTATCATACAGTCGGTGATTGTATTATGCCCGGAGAAGGTATATTTGTAAGGATTCTCATGGTGGGAACGATTAAGTATGGAGATAATATAGAGGTTGTAAAAAAACAGCCCCCCCTGTGAGTAACCGGAGGATTCTTAAGTGGAAAATCATATACCATCATCTGAGCTTATACCGAGAGAAATATTATTCGCTGAATCTTTAAAAACCAATCCCAGAATATCTCCTGACGGAAAAAGAGTATTATATCAGGTTCCGGAAAATAATTTACTCAATTTCTGGATTAAAACTGCAGGAGAAGAAGACGATAGACTGGTTTTCACTATAAAACAGACATGTATCAGTCAGTATTTCTGGCATAATGATACTTCTGTTCTTTATCTTCACGATGAAACATGTTCCGGAAATTTCCTCCTTTGCAGACTGGATCTGGAAACAGGTGAAATAAAGATTTTAACTTCCTGTAAAGATTCAAATGTTATAATTATTAAATATGATCGCAATTATCCTGATGAAATGATTCTGTCAATAAATAAATATAACAGGGAAATATACGATTTATATCATATTGATTTAATCTCAGGCCATCTGACTTTACTGCAAAAAAACCCCGGCAATATAACTGACTGGGTTATAGATAACAGGCTTCGCCTTAAAGGAATAGTTGTAACTGAAGATGATGGCAGTGACAGACTTATGGTAAGAGACGATGAACATAAAGAATGGAAGGTTCTGGATGTATGGGAAGTTGATGATAAGCCGCTGAGTCTGCCTGTTTGTGCTTCAGAGGATGATGTTTATTTTATAGGTTATAATAACTCTATTACAAGCGGTTTGATTAAATTAAATATAAAAACAGGGGAGAGAAAATTACTGGCAGGCCATGAGAAATACGATGTCTATACATTGATGATAAATAAACAGGTAAATCCATTCAGAGCCTATACGGTGCTAATAAATCGTACCTACGAAATACAGGCAATCTGTTTTAATAAATTCAGGAGAGAATGGATTATTCTAGATGAAGCAATAAAGGAAGATTTTGAAACCCTGAAAGGAATCGATAGAGGAGATTTTGCCATTGTTAACTGTGATGATACTTTTAATCTATGGCTTGTATGTTTTGAACACGATAACGGGCCTGCTGCTTACTATCTTTTTAACAGAACATCAAAAAAAGAAATATTTCTGTTTTATAATCAGTCCTCTTTGAATAATTACAATCTTTCTACTATGGAAGAAGTAACGTTTACTTCCGGAGACGGACTGGACATACATGGCTACATAACCTATCCGACAGGGAATAAGAGAACAGGCCTTCCGATGGTACTCTATGTCCATAAAGGTCCATGGGCCCGTGATTTCTGGGGATATAATCCGACAGTACAGTGGATGGCAAACAGAGGTTACGTATGTCTTCAGATTAATTATCGGGGGTCACTCGGTTATGGCAAAGATTTTCTCAATGCAGGAAATAAAGAATGGGGAGGAAAGATGCAGGATGATCTTCTGGATGCCGTCAGATGGGCTATAAAAAAATCCATAGCAGATCCAGGCAGAATTGCAATATACGGTTCCGGTTACGGCGGATACGCATCTTTGCTTGGAGCTACATCTTCATCTTTTTTCTGTTGTTCCGTAGCAACGGAATGCCCGGCCAATCTTATAACCTTTCTTCAAGCATTTCCCCCACCTTTCTGGAAAATTTACCATAAGAGATGGGCGGATAGAATAGGAGAACCATCTATAGAAAGAGAGCTCTTGATATCACGTTCTCCTTTCTATAATGTAGCCAATATCAGAATTCCGCTGTTAATAGCACATGGTCTTAAGGATGAAGTAATCAGTTCGACAGAATCCTATCAGGTTGTGAGAGCGATACAAAGTCTGGGACTTGATGTGGAATATGTAGTTTTCCCTGATGAGGGACATAATATTAAGAAACCAAAGAACCTGCTCAAGTTTTATGTTATGGCAGAAAAGTTTCTTTCCAGGTATCTTGGAGGCAGTTATGAACCAAGAGAGATATATGGGAAGGATATATATCTCAATGATATACATTTTAATGATAAAAAACTTATAGATAAAATCTTAAAAGAAGGAGATAAATATGCCTTTGAACATCTGGTAGATTATTATAAAAAGCCATTGTTAAAATATTTGATTAACACCACAGGTAATGCTGACCTGAGCAGAGAATTGCTTCATGATATTTTTTCCAGAGTCTGGTTATATCTTGAGTCTTACTCTTCTGACAGACCTTTTGATTCATGGCTCTTTAAAATTGCCTTCAATGTAGTAAAAAAGCACAGGATAAAAGAACATACATTAATACAGGAAATACATATGAACCCGGATATAATCAGTCAATCTGCAGGAAATATCGAAAACCAACTTCTCCTCAATTTTATAGTTAAGTCTCTTAAAGAACCTTATAAAACCGCTTTTATTCTTCGTTTTATAAATGGAATGAATTACAGAGAAATTGCCTCTCTTATGAATACCAGTAACCAGCAGGTGAAAAATTATTTATACAGGGTGAAAAAAAATATTCATAAATTATGGATAAAATATAGCATATAGAAATAACTCCCCGGGATTATAACGATTAGTATCCTCGCGTCACGATGAATAAGCTTCTGGTTACTAATTTATCTGTTATGGTACTTAGTGGTGCCAGCGGTAAA
>JBEHWO010000233.1:0-10922 GCA_040217695.1 Vulcanimicrobiota bacterium
CGTGACGCGTGACGGGTGTTATTAACCGTCTATTATTATAGAATTTTCTGAGCGTGACGCGTGACGCGTGACGCGTGACGGGTGTTATTAACCGTCTATTATTATAGAATTTGAAATTTCCGAAACATAACCTGATATGGATGCATGGACATATGCACCTGTTGTGCCTTCCGGCACTGTGCCTATAATCTGTCCCTTTATGACTCTGTCTCCGACAGTTACGGAAGGTGTGCAACTCACGCCTGTATGCTGTTTAAGAGGTATTTTTACTCTGCCGGGATGTATGTCAATGTCTTTCCATGGTGCTTTCACATCATACCCGGTCAGTTCCAGTCTTGTTACAAGCCCTGCTGCAGAAATCCTTCGTAATTTCATAAAGGGACGTGGTGCAAGTTCTTTTTGCTTATGGGGATTGGGAATATTTTTCTCTCTCAATTCCTTCAATATACCTGCATAGACCTCCTTCGGTTTCAGGTCAACAGGGCAGGCAACCATACTGCATATACCGCACTGGCAGCACAGATAGGCCTGGCATAGATCGTTTACTGAAGCTTTTTCTATACCATATCCTACGATACGCATAATTAAATGGGGCTGAATATTATGGCCCAGTAAATATCTCGGACATAACATGGTGCAATAGGTACACATTTCACACATCTTCGTATGTGCCAGATTTACCTTTATATCCCTGGTTTTAGTTTTAACAAGATAATGATCCTGAGGTAACACAATAAGGCCGCTGTCTGTTTTCACAACCGGTTCATCGAGATCTTTCGTAATGGCTCCCATCATAGGCCCTCCCCTTATTATGACGGGATTCTCAATCTTTATCCCTCCGGCATATGAAAGAACGTCTCTTATGGATGTACCTACTGGAACATTCAGAGTAACGGGATTTTTTACTTCTCCTGTAACAGTCATGGGACGGGCCGTTACAGGTTCTCCCTGGAAAGCTTTAAACACATTATATAAAGTCACTGCATTGCTTACGACAGCACCTACGGCTAAAGGGATACCGCCTTCAGGGACTATTCTGCCTGTAACTTCATAAACAAGTGTCTGTTCATCTCCTGCAGGATAATAATTGCCCATAATATGGAGAGATATATCTTTCCGGCCCGAAAGAACAGCATTAAGAGCTTTTATGGCATCTTTATATTTCCCTTTAAGAGCAATAACACCTTTCTCAGCTCCTGTAACCTTCATGGCAATCGTAAGACCTTCTATGACTGCTTCAGGTTTCAGGGCCATTAACTGTTGATCTACCCTGAGAAGAGGTTCGCACTCTGCGCCGTTTACTATAACAGTATCTGCTTTACTGTTATATTTTATGTGTGTGGGAAATCCCGCACCACCTCCTCCAACAATGCCGGCACTTTTTATGGTTTTTAATATATCATCTCTGGATAATGTAATGTCCATAATAACTCCAGGATCGTGACGCGTAACGCGTGACGCGTGACGCGGGGATCGTTTCTCGTTACTTCATATTAATACACGCTTATTTCAGGATAAGCGAAGACTGACAGAATTCTTATTAAATGCTGATTTTTACAATGTGATTAATTCCATTTGTCTCTTAAAAATCCTTCCTTAATAAACATGGAAAGAAAATATAAAACAGGGGAATCAGAGAAAAATTTCTCTGATATTTCCCTGTTTTATCGAAATATCACTATTATATATAATCCTGTAACACCAGCACCTCTATTTCCTTAACTTTCTTTAAATTTTTATCATTTGTAATAAAAATAGTACCCTGATTTTCTATACCAGTTGAAAGCTGCATTGCATCAGGAGTTTTTATATCATATATAGCTCTTAACAATGCTGCTTTTTCAGCTATAATAGCATCTACCGGATATATAACAAAATTAATTGAATTTAAAAGAAATTGTCTGTATTTTTCTACTATATCTTTTCGTCCGTCTTTTAATGGCTTTGTCAATACTTCGCTCAAGGTAATTACCGATGAAAAAGCACAATAATTATAGTCATTTTTTAGGATAGTGAATATATTATCAGTAATTTTACCATAGTCCTTATGTTCTTCAATAAAATATATAATCGGAGCCGTATCAAACATGATTCTTCTATGCTGTTTAACGATTTCTATTAATCCCATGAGTCTCTTTCCTTATTGACATATTCCTGAGCATCAATATCTTTCCATATATCTTTACCTATGCCTTTAATATCATAAAAATTTAATGTTTGATTCCTGGCAATATATATAGAAATTTCATTCATTAATCTGGAAAATAAAATTATTTTTTCATTTACCGGCAGATTAAGAATTTCTTTATAAATCATGTCTGTTTTAAGATTACTCATAAATAATTCACCTCTTTCACTTTATTATAACAGGGAAAAAGAAAATAATAAATAAGAAAAGCATTTTCAGCAGAAAACATGGTCTTTACCATAGAAAAAGGAGCGAAGATCTTATTCGCCCCTTTTAAAAAATCTTTTCTCAGAATACTCAGCCTGTACCCCGCGTCACGCGTTACGCGTTACGCGTCACGGATTCATTACGCAAAAGCCGTATTACCGGAACTGCCCAGGAGAGCAATCTGAACTCTGTCAAGCATGGTCTTAAATTCTCCGTGTGTTTCGAACCAGTCGCTGAAAGATGTTTTAAATCCGCCTTTTGCTTCATCTTTCAGATATTCCTGATAGGAAAGAAGGAGGAAATAACGTTTCATATAATTCATGGCCTTCTGCTTTTCAGAAGGTGAACCGTATCTTACCTTTGCCAGTTCTTTTATAGTGGATTCCTTCAGATTCTGAACCTGACTAGTACGTTCAATGGCATCATCCGTTTTTGCCTTGTTATCGGAAGGGCCGGAGGTTTTTCCCGGCTCTCTGTCCTGAAGTATGGCAGAAAGTTCGTCAATAGCCCTGTCCGCTTCTTTAGGATCTTTATTTTTACCTGAAGTAAATTCTTCCAGTGTTTTTACAAGAGAAAGAATTCTTCTCAACTCACCTGCTTTTGCCTTCGGATCTACATTATCACCCTGTTCTATGATTTCTTTTCTCACAGTCTTATTTCTTGTAATAGATTTATTAAACCTGTCTTCTTTCGCATGGTTCATAAGATCTGCAATGACCATACCAGTAGTGGTACGTCCTCTTCCGGCATGACAGTTAAATATGACGGGAGTATCGGGGCTGTCATCCTTCAGGGCTTTTGTGAGATCGTCAAAATCTTTCTTTTCAGGAGCCTTCTCATCCGTTACAGGGAGACGTTTAAAATCAACTTTATATCCTTCTTTTTTGAAGTCATTGAAAACCTCTTCCGTTGTTTTGACAGAATTTTCTCCTATGACTACTTCTTTAGGAACAAGATTTCCTTTTTCATCTTCATCATGAATAATCAGTTTACCGCCATTACGTTTTGCTTCTTCCAGTATTTCTTTCTTTAATTCTTTCTCCTGTTTTTCTATATCATTTGCTTTTACGCCCGGATTTTCCAGGTTTTTAAAAGGAGTTTTCAATTTACGAAGGCTCAGAGGCTTTCCGTTTATATAAACTACAGGTTCTTCTCTGAGATTAACCCATTTAATCTTTTTTCCCTTTCCTCCCGCATCATCAAGGACTCCCCTTATACCGTCAACAGTGGGCTGAGACGTGCCTCTCACACCGTTTACATTCCTGTAATTGGGAGCTCCCGGTATCTGCATTTTAGCTTTTTCTCTTGTTTTTTCAGCTTCACCCAGTAACTGGGGGTGGTGATCGGGTTTTAATATATGATCTTTTGTAAGTAATTTTCCGGTTCTTTTATCTGCTATACGGGCATCTGCTTCTGTTCCGGAGATCTCTTTTCCTTCGACAGACGTGGCTTTTTTCTGTATTTCCTTCGGATCCGGTTCCTGAGAAGAAAGGCCCTGTTCTTTTGCAACAGATGTTCTTTCATCAAGTACAGGAGTAAACACTGCATCTTTACCCTGATAAAAACCAAGCATATTGGTAGCACCTTTTTCCCATACTTCCATTGCAGACGGTAATTGCTTCGGCGTTTCAATTTTTTTATTTTTCACAGGAACAGTCTGGTTAAATATTAAATATTTGTCACCTATTTCATTCATGTATGGTACCTCCTGAACATTCTAAAACATATAATAGTTTAATCGGAATGAAAATTCCTATACATTTAAAAATTAGCATACCCGTCCCCCGTCATTCAGGTAAGAATTGCAGAAGAATTACCTGCTTCCCTGTCAGGGATCAGGGTTACTTTATACTTCTCCGGAGCTTTTGCGGATTTATCCGTATCCTGATCGGGAGAACTGGTTATTTTACCAAGAAATTCATCCCACTGACTTTTCTGACTCATATCAAGCTGGCTGTAATATTCCTGAAATTTCTTATAAGTATCACTTTCCTGTAACGGTAAATATATGGATAACCCCCCTCCTCCTATTTCTTCTTCAGTAACCACAACATGGGTTTTTGTAACTCTGCCGCTTTTTTCTACCTTCTCCACTTCTTCTTTTACATATGTAGCAGGAGGTTTCAGTGCTACGACTGCCTGATTAAGAGTAAGAATCAATTTCTTTACTGTTTTTTTCAGATTTTCATCTTTTATTCTTTCATCATTTTGAATGGTTACGCAAAGATCCTTCAGGTCTCTGTAATCTGTAAAAGGATGATAGGGAGCCATTCTGCCGTAACTCTGCACAGATTTGACAACATCTTTAAGTATATGCATGGGCGTATCTGTCTTATTCAGTGCTTCAATTACCTCATCCATAGCTGTTTTAACTTTTTCCATCTCTTTAAGATCTATGGCGGCATGAGTTTTAAAGGCATCGGGATTATCTTTTGTAAAATGGTTTACTATAAGTCTGGAAATATCTTTCGGTGTTGTCTCTGTGTTTCTTACGATTTTATCCATCTTCTCGATAATACTGCCGTAATTGAGAGCGGCACTGGTTGCCACTTCTTCCGAGGCAATCATATAATCGGCAGAATCCTTTAATTGATAGGCTACCTCGGCAGAGCCCATAAGGCATGTATCAAAATGAATTATATCCAGTTTTTTATGTGATCTTGCCTCTGCAGATTTCAGAGCTGCTTCAATACTGGGAGTACTCATCATCTGACCGTCTGAGCCGCTGAAATCATTACTCAGAGCACCGGGCCACCCTGCGCCGTGATCCATAAGGACGAGCATATAATGTTTTGCGGGATAACTTTTCATACCCCATGTGACAAAATCCGACAGGGTCTGAGGATGACTTATATCTGTAAGATAAAGATTCTCTACCATTTTAGAACTATAAGAGGAACCCTCATTATCTTTATTGCCTGTAATATAATATCTCCTTACACCGCGCCAGTCGCCGTCAATACCGGTTTTATGATTTTTCGCTTCTTCCAGTGCCTTTGGGTCATTTTTATATTTTTCTGCCGTAATTTTCAGCAACTCATCCTGGGATAATCTGGCAATCTGAGATACAAGGTTTATTTTATCACTGGAACCAACTTTTTCCAGATCAAGCATGGCTTTCGCCATATGAGGTTCCAGATCATTGGCTCCGTCCATATAAAACATAACGGTCCATTCCTTTCCCTGGCTGTCCTGAACTTTATCGGCTTCCAGAGAATTGGCAAAATCTACCAGTGTTTTATTTATATTTATCTTCCTCAAATCAGGGGGCATAATAATATCATTCTCACGGGAAGATTCACCCTGAATGGTGACAGTATCTTTCTGTGAATTATCTTTTTCCTGTATTTTTCCCGGTAAAGAACGACCGGTAACTGTATTGTTTAAATTTATGTTATTTTGATTGCCGGAGATCATCATGTTCAACTCATCCTTTCTGATTGGATGGAAATAATGTAAGATTCATCTATGATAAATTATAACATCATATTAATAAAAAATTAGATGTTTTTTATTAAAATTTTGTTAACTTTTTGCATAGTATTTTTAGTGAGTGGTGAATAGTGAAAAGTGAAAAGTGAAAAGTGAAAAGATACCTTACCCGTCACGCGTCACGATTATAGTGAGTTGTGAGTCGTGAAGAGTGAAAAGTGAAAAGTGAAAAGTGAAAAGATACCTTACCCGTCACGCGTTACGCGTCACGCGTCACGATTATAGTGAGTCGTGAATAGTGAGTAATAAAAGGAAATATATTAAAATTATAGAATATATTGCAATATCGACAAATTCAGCATTACAGGCAGAAATATTCAAACATGAAAAAACTTATTCAAAATGAAAAAATTCTTCTTTTCCTGTTAAATATATCCATACCTGTTTTAGCATTAATACTCGCTCTTATTACAGGAGCCATATTTCTTGCCATAGCAGGGGTAAACCCTCTGGAAGCCTATATGTCTATGTTCTCAGAATCCCTGGGAAGTAAATACGGCCTTACTGAAACAATCGTAAAAGCGACTCCCCTGCTGTTTGTAAGTGCAGGCATATCCATTGCCTACAGAAGCGGCATAATAAATATAGGAGGAGAAGGCCAGATAATAGCAGGCGCCATTCTGGGAACAATTCTCGCTCTTTTCCTTAAAGGTTTATCTTCCTTCATACTGATTCCGCTCCTGTTAGCGGCAGGTTTTATCGGAGGAAGTCTCTACGGGGTAATACCGGGACTACTAAAAGCATATCTGAATGTAAATGAAATCCTGAGCACTGTAATGTTAAACTCTATTGCACTTCAGGTACTTTATCTGCTTCTGCGAGGGCCTCTCATGGATCCTCAGGAAATTGCCTACGGAACAGGTTATCCCCAGTCAGAAGCTTTATGTAAATCGGCATATCTTACGGAAATCATCCGCGGAACAAGACTTCATCCCGGCATATTTATTGCCCTTATATGTGCCGTTCTGGCCTACATCATATTATGGAAGAGTACAGACGGTTATAAAATGAGAGCAGTCGGGAAAAATCCCGTTGCATCGAAATACGGCGGAATAAATGTAAAAACATATCTCATAATGTCTATTCTCCTTTCAGGAGGTCTCTGCGGTATGGCCGGTATGGTAGAAATCTGCGGCATACATCACAGATTACTGGATGGCATAAGCGCAGGTTACGGATTTTCCGGCATAGTGGTGGCACTCTTCGGAAGACTTCATCCGCTGGCCTGTATACCTGCATCGTTTTTATTCGGTTCATTGCTTGTAGGAGCAGATATGCTTCAGAGATCCATGGGAGTTCCCGGCTCAATGGTCTATGTAATTCAGGGACTGATTGTCATTTTTGTGGCAAGCAGTGATATGTTCGGGAAAAAGATTTTGAAAATAGCGAAAAGTGACTAATCTTTTCTTTTTTAAAATTCTATACTTTTGCAGAATCTTATAAAAGCCTTATCTGTAGTGAACAGGCTTGCCTGTTCACTACGAGGTAAATGAATAGTTTTATCAAAAAGTGCAAAAGTTCGGTAAAGTTATCTAAATTACCATAAGTAATACCTGTCGAATAACCCGATATGGATATATCTTTATTGCTTTATGCTTAAACCGGCTGACCGCCATACGGATTCTCCCGCAGGACGCCATATATGTTCATATTTTGAGCCATCAGAAGAAAATACGTATTTAATATCTCCTTTTAAAAAATTATCTTTAAACGTCCCATATAAAGTATTTCCTTTTAGAGTACCGCTTACAACACCACCACCGCCCCAGTCATAATTTCCACTTACTTTATCACCAATCTGCTTTAAATACATCATTCCGTCACGACATTTATAAGTACCAGTCACATCTAAACCTGAAATGGTTGAATCACTCAAAAATTGCTTTATACTTAAACCGGCTGACCGCCATACGGTTTCTCCTGCAGGACGCCATATATGTTCATATTCCGAGCCATCAGAAGAAAATACGTATTTAATATCTCCTTTAATATTATCTTTAAACGTCCCATATAAAGTATTTCCTTTTAGAGTACCGCTTACAACACCACCACCGGCCCAGTCATAATTTCCACTTACTTTATCACCAATCTGCTTTAAATACATCATTCCGTCACGGCATTTATAAGTACCAGTCACATCTAAACCTGAAATGGTTTTATTAACTTCATATGTCAGCTCACGATGACGTCCCTGCATGGAAGTATCATAAGCAATACCTGTCGAATAACCCGGTATTGATATATCTGTATCTACCTGGGGGGTATATCCTTTTTTCCATACTATTACATCATATGTACCGGCCGGAAGGCCTGTAACAAAATTACCCTGACTATCGGTTGAAACTTTATCCAGAACGGAATCTCCCTTTACTATATCAGTGCCGGAGGACTTACAATCGAGCCATATATTTTTACCGATTATAACAAGAGCATTCCCGAGAGGGTATTCTTTACCATTCTTCCATTCGATTATTTTATTGACTTCAGCTCCGGCAAGCGAGGTTAAGCATATAAATAAAACAAAAATAATAAGTATTTTTTTAAAAAACATAAAAAAACCTCCATTAATTAAATTTTTATAAGGAAATCTTCATAAAATACAAAATAATAGTTCGACAAAAGATTCTATCTGCAGGGGAAAGAAACGTATTTTAAACACCGCCTCCCTTCTCTATTCTTCTTATTTGCTGAATGAAAACTTTTATTTTTTAGCTTTCTTTCAAAAAATATATGGTTGACATTCAAAATTTAGCCGAAGTTTATTATTCTTTATTGATTAAAAAGAATCCTCTGCGTGTAATAAAATTAACGGAAACATTCGAAGGCCTGCAAATTGGCACTTAGTTTTTTATATGAAATACGATACAGTTTTTCCAGATAGGAGAGCATTCAAAAATTTCCCGACCAGATTTCTATCTTGTTTTATATATTTTCTTATCTAATTTATTTATATCCAGATTTTTACGAAGGACTTTTATTTTCCCTGAGAGAAATATAAGGAAAATTGATAGAGGAGGAGGTTTTTTTATGTTTTAAAAAATACAGAGAATAAGCTTCTAGAGTAAGTACAAAAAGTAATGTCCGAAAAAGATTTAAGTAGCTATTTACCTATTGCGAGTATGTAGAGAAACTTTAGGACAAAACTTTTTAGAACTACTCTATAAGATGGTTTGATAAAGCTCTGGCAATAAGCCCCGGGTATATGAGAGCCCAAAACGGCAAGGAAGAAGTTTTAAAATCTTTAGAAAGAGGAGGAAGAAGGTAATGAGTAATCAAAAGTTCATAGTTTTTTTATTAACTGGTATCTTTATCATAATGACAGCAGGTATCGTTATGGCAGGTGACATTTTCGATGCCATAAAATCAGGAGATCTGGCACAGGTTAAAAAATTATTCAGTGAAAATCCGGAAATTATTAATGCCAAAAATGCTGACAAAGAAATACCTTTTTTCTATGCGGCAAAGAACGGCAAAAAGGAAATAGTAGATTTTTTTCTGACTGAAGGGGCGGATGTTAACGTACAAGATGGTGAAGGCAGTACAGTTATGCACTATGCGGCACTGAGTGGCTCAAAGGAATTAGTGGAATTTCTGCTCAATAAAGGGGCGGATATTAACGCTATAGATGATTATAACAGGACAGTTTTAAAGTATGCAGCATGGAGTGGCTCAAAGGAATTAGTAGAATTTCTTCTCAATAAAGGGCAGGATATTAACGATAAAAATAACAATGGCACGACAATTTTACCCGAGGCAGCACAGAGTGGCTCAAAGGAATTAGTGGAATTTCTTCTGAATAAAGGGGCGGATATTAAGGCTAAAGATAATAATGGCACGACAATTTTACACTATGCAGTAATGAGTGGCTCAAAGGAATTAGTGGAATTTCTTCTGAATAAAGGGCTGGATATTAATGCTAAAAATAACGACGGCATGACAGTTTTAGAGTATGCAGCATGGAGTGGTTCAAAAGAATTAGTGGAATTTCTTCTGAATAAAGGGCTGGATATTAATGCTAAAAATAACGACGGCACGACAGTTTTACACTGTGCAGCACGGAGTGGTTCAAAAGAATTAGTGGAATTTCTTCTCAATAAAGGGCTGGATATTAATGCTAAAGATAACGATGGTATGACAGTTTTACACGATACGCTTTGCCACTATGCAGCATATAATACTATATCAGAAGAATTAGTAGAACTTTTTGTAAATAAAGGTTCGGATATTAATGCTAAAAATAATGATGGCATGACACCTTTACTATATGCTATGAATGCTATGCCAACAAACATAAGTAAATTAAGTAAAATAGTAGAATTTCTTGTGTCTAAAGGACTGAATATTAATACTAAAGATAATGATGGCAAGACAGTTTTACTATGTGCAGCAGAAAATGGCTCAAAGGAATTAGTAAAATTTCTTGTGGATAAAGGTGCGAATATTAATGTTAAAGATAATAATGAAGGCATGACACCTTTACTCTATGCGGTGAAAGAAAACAACAAAGAATTAGTGGAATTTCTTGTGGACAAAGGGTCGGATATTAAGGCTAAAAATAAAAATGGAATAACACCTTTACTCTATGCAGCAGAAAATGGATCAAAGGAGTTAGTGGATTTTCTTCTTAATAAAGGGGCGAATATCAATGTTAAAGATAATATTGGTATGACACCTTTACTCTATGCTGCAGGAAATGGCTCAAAGGAATTAATGGAATTTCTTCTGAATAAAGGGCAGGATATTAACGCTAAAAATAACGAGGGCATGACAGTTTTACACTATGCTGCAGGAAATGGCTCAAAGGAAGTAATGGAATTTCTTCTTAATAAAGGACTGAATATCAATGTTAAAGATAATAGTGGTATAACACCTTTACTATATGCGGCGGCATATAATAACAAGGAATTAGTGAAATTTCTTCTTAATAAAGGGGCGGATATTAATGCGAAAGATAAGAATGGAGGGACAGTTTTACACTGTGCTGCAGTATATGGATCAAAGGAATTAGTGGAATTTCTTCTCAATAAAGGTGCGG
>JBEHWO010000234.1:0-10867 GCA_040217695.1 Vulcanimicrobiota bacterium
ACGAAGAAGCGATTAAATGTTATGATAAAGCAATAGAGATAAATGAAAAATGTTATATAGCCTGGAATAATAAAGGTGTCATTTCACACAATCTGAAAAAATATGAAGAAGCTTTAGAGTTTTATAATACAGCTCTGGAAATTGAAAAAGCAGATCCCGTCATATGGCAGAATAAAGGAGATGCTTTAAGGCATATAGAGAAATACGGGGAAGCCGAAGAATGCTATAGTAAAGCTCTCTCCATACATCCTCTCTATCATGTTACCTGGAATAACAGAGGGGTAAATTCTTACAATCAGGGTAAATATGATGAAGCTATAGAATATTATAATAAAGCACTGGAGCTCAATAAAAACGATCCTGTTGTATGGCAGAACAAAGGAGATGCTTTAAAAAACAGAGGTAATCATACTGAAGCCCTGCTGTGTTATGATAAAGCTTTAGAGTTTAATTCTAAAAATCATATTCTGTTGAGTAAAAAAAGCGACATTCTCAAATATCTGGAAAAATATGAAGCAGCTATGGAATGCTGTGATGAAATTCTTAAAATTATGCCTGATGATTATCTGGCCTGGAATTATAAAGGCATAATATGCCATAATCAGGGAAAATACGAAGAAGCCATTAATTACTACGACAGAGCCCTGTCTCTCAATCAAAATGATTACACTTTATGGCAAAACAAAGGTGATGCACTGAGACATGAATGGAGATATGAAGAAGCCCTGGAATGTTATGACAGAGTACTGTCTATAAATCCTGATTATTATCTGGCATGGCATAATAAGGGGGTCATATTCCATAAGCAGGAAAATTACAGAGACGCTCTTAAATACTATAACAGAGCCCTGGAACTGAATGAGAAAGACTATATTATATGGCAGAATAAAGGAGATGTATTGAGTAAACTGGGGAAATACGATGAAGCTCTTTTATGTTACGATAAGGTTCTGGAACTGGATAAAAACTATTATCTCGCCTGGAATGACAGAGGAGTGACATTACATAACCTCGAAAAATATGAAGAAGCTATAGAAAGTTACAACAAAGCCCTCGAAATCAAAGAAAACGATCAGGCGATATTAAAAAACAGAGAAGATTCGTTTAAACAGCAAAAAATATATAAACATGGTGAAAAAACAGCTGATACCATTGCAGGTGTCATTTCAACAATGATAAGGATGTTATTAAGGGGGTTCGGACTTTAAAAAAACGTAACGCGTGACGCGTGACGCGTGACGCGTAAGATTGCTTCTTTACCACAATCTGTTCAGATCTGTAGTTCAGTGCCTTTTCTTAAAAGGCCAGAGAATACTTAACATCAATCCCATAGCGTATTTAAAACTCATAAAGATACCTGTAAGTATAAATAAAGCTCCGACCAGCATGGAGAGCCTTGTAAAACTTACATAACATGAATAACACATAATGCCGCCGAGGCTCATAAGGAAAAATCTTGCCACTATGGTAAAAATAAGACAGAGAATGCCGAAAAAAATCAATAATTTGACCTTGAAATTTTCTTCTACTTTTCTTTTTTCAGAGGGAGGGAGAATTATATTTTTAACAAGTAATAAAATACCGATAAGAATCAGAAAAAGTCCGAAATACCATACCATTGAAGGGAAATCAAGTCTTACTCCCAGGCTCATTCCACCCTGCAGGAAAAAAAGTGCAAATTCTGTAATTACAGAAACCAGTATTATAGCTATACCTATAATGATAAGCCATTTAGCGGCAAGCCCTTCTTCTTCTAAAGACAGAATTAAACCCAAATAAAACACCTCCTCTATTTTTGTTTAATTATATTATAATAAATTTAGAAAATAATAGCAACAGGAAAAAAGTGAGTCGTGAGTGGTGAAAAGTGAAAGGATACCTTACGCGTAACGCGTGACGCGTTACGCGTTACGATTATAGTGAGTAGCGAACTATGTTAGCCCTGTACCGATAAAAACACGCATTAAGCATCACGCATCACGATTACATCATTCCTGCAGGATTTACATCTACGGAAATTCTCACACTGTGATTAAGAGAAACAACACTGAATGTTTTTCTCAGTATATTACGAAGTATATCGGAATTCTCTCCTTTTAAAATAAAATGCCATCTGTACATATCTTTAATTTTTGCAAGAGGTGCTTCGGATGGGCCTAAAACAAGCCCTTCCGACGGAGTCAGTAATTTTCTCAGACACATAGCCATATCTTCTGATGTCATTCTCACAGTTCTTTCATCTTTACCCGTAAAAAGTACTCTTATTATAGTTTCAAAAGGAGGATAGCCAAGTTCCTTTCTTTCCAGTATTTCTTTTTCATAAAAGGATTTAAAATCGTGTTTACCGGCGGCAACGACACCGGCATGTTCGGGAGCATAGGTCTGAAGAATGACTCTTCCGGGCAAATCTCCCCTGCCTGCCCTTCCGGAAACCTGTGTGAGAAGCTGGAAAGTTCTTTCTCCTGCACGAAAGTCAGGAAGATTGATTGCAGTATCGGCAGTTATTATACCTACAAGGGTTACCTCCGGGAAATCCAGTCCCTTCGCGATCATCTGTGTACCTATTAAAACAGTTCTGTCTTCTTTTAAAAATCTTTCCAGCAATAATTTATGTGATCCCTTTCTTGAAGTTGTATCACTGTCCATTCTTATGGTTTTTGCTGTGGGGAAAAATTTATTTACCTCGCTTTCAACCTTCTGTGTGCCAACACCGAAATATTTAATGCGTCTGCTCTTACAGGAAGGACAATTTGGAGGCAGTAATTCCTCATAATTGCAGTAATGACATGTAAGAGACCTTCTGTCACTGTGATAATTAAGTGAAACGGCACAGAATTTACACTTCAGAACATGGCCGCAATCACGGCAGAGTATGAAAGAGGAATAGCCCCTCCTGTTCAGGAAAAGCATTATCTTTTCATTTTTCTGAAGACATTCCCATATGGCTCTCTGAAGGGGATAGCTGAAAATAGTTTTATTACCCTCTTTGAGTTCTTCACTCATATTTACAATCTCAACAGACGGTAATTTTCTATTTTCCACGCGAAAAGGTAAAGAGAAAAGCCTTATTTTATCCTCCCGGGCCATATAAAACGTTTCTATTGAAGGAGTGGCACTGCCAAGTATGAGAACTGAACCTGTGAGTTTTGCCCTTTCCATGGCCACTTCTCTTGCATGATACCTGGGAATGGAGTCCTGTTTATAAGAATTTTCATGCTCTTCATCTATAACTATAAGACCGAGTTCGGGAACAGGGGCAAAAAGGGCGGATCTTGTGCCTATGGCTACAGAGGCTTCACCGTCTCTGAGCCTTCTCCATTCATCATATCTTTCCCCTTCAGACAATTTACTGTGAAGTAAAGCCACCTTATCTCCGAAACGATTGTAAAATCTTTCCACCGTCTGAGGGGTGAGGGAAATTTCAGGAACTAACATAATGGCCTGACGGCCAAGAGAAAGACAGTATGAAATAGATTGAAGATAGACCTCTGTTTTACCGCTTCCTGTTATACCGTAAAGCAGACATGGCTCATATTTTTTTTCTTTAAGACTCCTGGAGATAGCCGAAAGGGATTTCTGCTGCTCTTCCGTAAGGGTAAAATTATTTGTCTCCGAATTTATTCCTTCTGTGACGGGATTTCGTTTTACTTCAACTTCTTTGAATGTAATATACCCCTTTTCCTTTAAAATCCTTACAGTAGAGAGACTCACAGAGGTTTTTTCAGCCACTTCCGTAAGGGTAAATCTATTATTATGTTCTTTGATATATTTAAGTACAAGAGCCTGATTTTTAGTTCTTTTCGATTTTTCCAGTTTTTCTATAACACTGTCTTCTGTACTGAGGCTCACCAGATGGATAATTTTAGCTTTCATTGCCGGAGGCAGATAATTTTCACTCAAGGTTATATGACCTGACTTTTTAAGAGTATTTAAAAATCCTTTAATTTCTTCGCGAGGGATTTTTGTATGGCCTGAAAGTTCAGATAAAGACAGAGTTTTACATGTGAGAATAATCTGAAACACCGGGAGTAATTCCTTTGATTTAATGGAATTTATAAAATTTTCTGCCCCCTTATTGACTGTTATTTTAACATCTTTTTTTCTTCTTATTCCGCAGGGAAATATACATTTAAGAACAGATGTAAGGGAACACATATAATAATCTGCCATCCATCGGGCAAGAGAAAGAAGTTCCTCGTTTATCCATACTTCATTCCTGAAAACCTTTAACAGAGGTTTTATTTGATATGGCCCTCCAGGATTGCCGGAAGAAGAAATTTCTATTACATAACCTATAACATTTCTCCTGCCGAAAGGAACAAGTACAGTCATGCCGGGACATACTGTATCAATCATGTCATCAGGCACAAGATAGGTATAGGAATGGGAGTTTTCCTTTAAATCAATGTCTGTTATAACCTGGGCATATGTTTTATTCATAATAAATTCGTGACGCGTCACGCGTAACGCGTGACGCGAGGACGGGTAATGAAGTAATATATAAATTCTTCAAAAAAATTGAAATACCTGTATTGAGATGGCCAGATAATTTTAATGAAAATAATGACTCTCCTGTAAAAAACCTGTGATATAATAATTGGGAAGGAAAAAGAATATAAGTTAACGAATATTCTAAAAAAATATTAGTGGGAGGAAAAAAATTATGAAAAAATTTCTACCGTTACTGTTAATATTAATTATTGCTTTATCTATTGGTTGTCAGAAGAAGGCAGAAGAGACTGCCAGTCCGTCTCCGGTAGCAGAAAAAACTGCTGTCGTAACAGAAGAGAAGACACCGGAAGCTGCGCCTGCTGCAGTGGCAGAGGTTAAGGAAAAAATAGAAACATGGACAGGCAGCGGAAATGGCAACTATGAAATGCTCCTTGAAGATTTCCCTGTAAAAATGGGCTGGGATATGGAATTTAAAGAAGTATCTATGGAAGTATACAAAGACAACACCCTTTCGGGAAAAGGCAAAGTTTTACTTCCTAAAAAAGATGTGGCAGAATTATCTTTCGAAGACGGAACAAAAATAGGATTTTCCTGGGATAAAAGTGAATATGAATTCACTTTTACAGGAAAAAAAGAAGGGGATAAATATATAATAGATAAATTCCCCGAAGTTCCCGGGAAAATAAAATCTATGGGAAATACTCTTAATTCCAGTGAATATACTCCGCCCTTATTTTATGTAGGGAAAAGTCTTGAAAATACTGCTTCAAACAACAGTCTGGATATTAAACATACGGAAAGTAATTCTCCCAAAGGAGTTAAAGAATTGAAAGGTAATCTGTCTATTCAATTAATAAAATCGTAACGCGTTACGGGTAGCATCAATGAACAGGAGAATAAAAGCTGAAAGCTGAAAGCTATCAATGAAATATCATATTACTTATATACTTCCTGCAGGCAGAGAAGAATATCTCTATTCTCAGTATGATTTTCTCAGGAATAACTACGGAGGAGAATTCATACACCTGAATAAAAAAGACGAAGAACTGCGGGAAGAAATGGGAAAACTCAAGAAAAAAGATCATATAAACATAGCCTTCTGGGCTGATCTCACCCATATAGACATACATACTATGTTCAATAAACTGGGTATAAAGCAGATATTTATTGAACATGGCTGTTCTCCCAAAAGATGGTTTACCTACAGTCCCAATACTGAAATAAGGCTGAAGACGTTAAGAGATTTTGCCCAGTTATGGCCTACAAACCCCATGGAAGAAGAGGAATATAAAAGAGGAGGGAGGGAAACAGAAAATAAAATCAAAAAAATAGGATATTTAAAAGCACTGGAATATTACAGAGACAGCACTGTAAATAAAAATCAGATTTACCTCTGCCCATCTTACTGGGCAGACTGGGGAGAAATGGATGTGGCAGTAGAAATACTGGAACATATATCACCTGCGTATACCTGTTATGTAAGCCTCCATCCCGGGGCATTTTCACTGTATTACGATAAACTTGACAGAGCCTTTAAAGAAAACAAAAATATTATTCTCCTGAAAAAAACAGAGGAAAAAATTGAAAAATTAAAATCCAGCGAAATTGTCATAGGAAGTAACGGTACACCTCTTACTGAAGGTCTTTATATGAAGAAAAAGGTGATTTTCATTAAAGGTAAAGACCTGTCATGGGAAAAGATTAAATTACTGGAGATTTCATCACATCTCTTTGCACCTGTCCTGGATGACTCGGTAAAAATGTCTCATATTTCAGAACTGGACATATCACTGAAAAAAGCAACATATCCTGCCTCTGCAAAAAACATTTTCTATAAAACCAATTTCAGTAAAGAAGAAACAATAAAGGTCATAGATAAAGCTTTTTCGGAATTTTTAAAGGGTCGTAATGGTTAATCCGTATGATATGAATACCGCCACATTACCGATGAGAACATAAATAACGACTGTCACAGTAGTAATAATTCTGACCGCGTCACGCGTGACGCGTTACGATTCTTACATAAAGGAGTAAAACAATGAAAAAAGACATAGTAATCCTTGCTGCCGGAATAGGTAAAAGACTTCTCCCCTATACGATGGAAATGCCTAAATGCCTTGTTGAGGTGAATAACAGAGCAATAATAGAAAATATTCTGGACAGTCTCATACCTTACAGTGAACAGATAAATAAAATTCATATTGTAGTGGGATATAAAAAAGAAGATATAATAAAAAGACTTGATGGAAAATATAAAGAGCTTCATATAAACTATGTAGAAAACGAAATCTTCGAAGAAACAAATAACATATACTCTCTGTGGCTTGCAGGTGAATTTATAACAAATGATCTGATTTTGTTCGAAAGTGATGTATATTTCGACCATATAATCATAGAAAATCTCTTCAATACAGATAAAAATATAGCCCTTGTAGATAACTATGAAAATTACATGGAAGGAACAGCCCTTGAAATAGATAGTAATGACAGAATAACAAATATAATTACCCAGAAAAGGCATGCCAAACTGAACGGACTTTATAAGACGTTAAATTTATATCATTTCAACAAAAATTTCTTCAGAGAAATATTCCTGCCTACACTGGAAATATATATGAAGACTCAGAGTAAAAACAGCTATTATGAGATTATATTAAAGCTCCTTGTTTTTATAGGTAAACAGGACATATATGCAAAACCGGTAAAGAGCAAATCATGGTATGAAATAGATGATATGGAAGACCTGCGTATTGCAAGATATCTATTTTCATCAGATGATGAAAAAATAGATTATTTATCAAAATCGTTCGGAGGTTACTGGAATTATAAATTTCATGATTTCAATCTCCTTTACAATGATTATTTCCCTTCCGATGAATTTATTGAAGAAATAAAAAATTACACAAAAAACCTTATTGCCTGCTATCCGTCAAATGACAGAATACTCATTGACAAAACAAGGAAAATCCTGCCCTTTGAAGTTGAAGGAGAACATGTCGTTTTAGGTAACGGTTCATGCCAGATAATTAAAGAATTGTTTAAATGTTTTGCATCCGGGAAAAGTCTGATTCCTCTGCCTTCATTCGGAGAATATGTAAAGGAAGAATATAATTCAATCTATTTTCCAACGGAAGATGATAATTTTACTGTAAATATTGAAAGATTAATCGCAACTGCAGAAAAGGAACAGGTCAGGCAGATTATACTTGTAAACCCGAATAATCCTACAGGGCTTATTATTAGCAGAAAAGATATAATAAGACTTCTCACTGAAACGTCTGCCGGATATATAGTAATAGATGAATCCTTTATGAATTTTGCAAAAGAGAGTGAAAGTATTACAGGGCTCTATAAAAACTATAAAAATTTAATAATAGTCAAAAGCTTTGGTAAAGAATACGGCATACCGGGCATAAGGCTTGGCTGTGCCATTACATGTAATAAAGAAATAATAAAAACACTCAGAGAAAACCTTCCCATATGGAATATAAATTCTTTTGCAGAATTTTTCCTGGACAGAATTGGTAAATATAAAGATGATTATTATAATTCAATCAGAAAAATCAGGGAAAACAGAAAACATTTAAAAAAATCTCTGGAGAAAATATCTGTTTATATAACAGGTCCGTCAGGGACAAATTTTCTTTTCTGTAAATTACCGAAGGGCCATGTTAAAGAACTTCAAAAATATCTCTTTATAACATACAATATACTCATAAAAGTCATAAATAAACAGGGAGTATCAGGGAAAAATTATTTCAGAGTAAGTGTGAGAACACCTGAATTAAACAGAATACTCGTTAAAGGCATAAAAGAATATATGTTTAATACGGAAAGAACGGAAATGAGCGGTAAACATTTATCTCTCGGGCTTCAATTGCTGGAGGGAACAGATGGATAAGTATGAATAAATGGAAAGACATATGGAATAAGAGACACACAGAAGGTTTAATAAATCTGGAAACGCTTATTAAACTCGATGGATTTGACAGTGAAACAGGAAAAATTTCCTCTGAAGACTGGCTGAATTATATAGAATTTATAAGTAAAAAAATCAATATAACCTCCTCTGACAGTATATATGAAACAGGGTGCGGAAGCGGTGCCTTTTTATATCCTTTTTATGAAAAAGGCCATAGAGTCGGAGGTATTGATTATTCAGAAAATCTGATAAATACTGCTAAATCCGTTATGTCTGACGGAAATTTTACCTGCAGTGAAGCTACAGACCTTGAGACAGACATAAAATATGACATAGTCATTTCAAACAGTGCCTTTTTTTATTTCCCTTCTTATGATTACGCGGAAGCAGTGTTAAAAAAAATGTTATGTAAAGCAAAAAAAGCCGTTGCCATACTGGATGTCGCAGATATTAATTTTAAAGATAATATAGAAAAGGCCAAGAGAGACAGTCTCGGTGAAGAGGAATTTAAGAAAAAATATGATGGCCTTGCCCATCTTTATTATGACAGACAGTGGTTTTTAAATCCTGATTTATATTATTTTTCCATAGAAATATTCACTCAGGAAATCAATCATTACGGATATAATGACTTCAGATTCAATGTAATATACAAAAAACTTGACTTTTAGTAATTTTTATTATATCTTGTAATAAAGATATGCCATAACAGAAGTTGCTTACATACGCGGTGATTATCCTCATTGCACATTTATTGCAGCAACTTGAACTTGCATATCTTTTTCCTTTTATTTAAAAGATAGATGTATTTTCACTGCATTTTCCAGTTGAACCAGTATGTCATCAGATAAAAGACCGAGCATTTTAACCAGTCTTTTCTTATCTACAGTTCTGATCTGATTTGCTTTAACTTTAGAGTCCAGGTTTAAGCCACAGGAACCGCCGAAAATTTTCACCTCGAAAGGATACATTCTATCAGTATTTGAAGTAACAGGAACAATGGTTATCGTATCTGAATATCTGTTATTAATATCATTTGATATTATCACAGCAGGTCTGGTCATACCTATTTCTGCTCCCATTACCGGTTCCAGAGAAATGAGCCATACAGATCCCCTCAGAGGGAAATCAATCCTTCCAGTCTTCAAGGGTAATAGCCTCCCATTCCTTATTAATATTATTATCCTCTTTTCTTGTAGAAGAATATCCTTCTTTAAGGAGTTTTTCCAGAAAAGTTTCTTCCTCTTTTTGGAATTTTTCCTCTAAAGCCCTGGAAATATAAGAGCTTTTTTTCCTTTCTCCTGACACCCGGGAAAGTTGTTCATAAATTTCTTCAGGAAGAGTAATATTTAATCTAACCATATATTATCACCTCTGTATAAATAATACATATAAGTAAATGCATTGTCAATACATAATGACCTCGTAATACGTAAAGTGTAATGCGTGATGCGCAGGGATTAAACCCGTCACGCGTTACGCGTTACGCGTCACGAAAACCTAAATTCTAATAAATTATGAAATACACTATAAATACTTGACATAGAAAAAGCATACCTGTAAAATTTAAACTACAACATTTTAAATGGGAGGCGATATAAATATGAAATTCGGAGAATTAATAAAAGGTGCAGACAAAGAAGGAAAAGAAAAACATGTTCCCTTTATTGAAGTAAAACACTGTGATGGCTGTAAAGAAACGGAAATAACAGTCATTGTCGGGAAAGAAGTAAAACATCCCAATACGGTGGAACATCATATTGCATGGATTCAGCTTTACGGAGTAAAGGAAAACGGTCAACTGGTTCATCTCCTGAGTGCAGACCTTGCACCTGTCGTATCGGAACCATGTGCCCATATATGTATTAAAAAGGATCAGTTCAGGAGCCTTATTGCTCTGGAATACTGTAACCTTCACGGAGTATGGGAAAACAGCATAGAATTATAAAATTAATAACAACAGGTTTTTTGACCTGTTGTTATTAATTTCTGCCAGTAAAAAAAATCCATCAGATTTTAATAAATTATTCCCCGGTAAAAGTAATAGTTTTTCCATCTGCAGAACGGGACAGATAAATAAAAAAAACATACCACAGCAATGTCATTGATAACATCTCCAGATATTCCTCAAAAAGTCTCATCAGGTGAATAATTATAACAGAATTAACGTGAAACAGATCCTGTAGCAGAAGAACGGGTTTCCCCATACCATCCAGATAATCTAATACTTCAGCAATTATAATAAATACCACTGCAACAAATAAAATTCTTCTCATCTTAAGACCTTTTAATTCATGCCATAAAAAATATAGCATAAAAAGACCTGCAATTAACAGGAACGGTCCAACAGTTATATGCCACCGGTAAGATGGATACGCAGACATCAACTTTGCACAGGGAGAATCGCCATGCGTATTTATCCAGTAACTGATCCAATCTCCTATACTTTCGTGAAAGGCAGTGCCATCGTCTATGGCAAGACACATAAAAAAT
>JBEHWO010000235.1:0-10799 GCA_040217695.1 Vulcanimicrobiota bacterium
CTGGGTATTGTATTTTTTTATAAGATCAAAGAGGACTCTGAGAAGATGATCTGCAGTAGTACTGCCGAAAGGATTGTCTGCAAGAATGACAAAGGAGCTTTCCTGGCAGGTTTTCTTCGATCTTATAAATGAAAGTAATGAAATATACATGGCGAAAAAGCAGGTATATTTCTCTCCTCCTGAAAGGAATAACACATTTTCCCATGGCTCATATCGCTTAACAGTCTGATTGATGTGAGGTTTAAAGACTTCTACCCGGCATTTATTTATATCACTGATTACTTCAATTAATTTCAATGAAGACATCATTGATTTTATCATGGAGTAAGTTTTATTTCTGTCTGAGCCATTTTCATCATAATCCTTTTTTATATCTTCAATACATCTGTCTATATAAAGATTCATCCTGTCCAGGTTGGTCTGTTCATCTCCATGTTCAAGTTTTATCTTTATCATTTTCACACTGCCGTGACCTGTAATATTTATCCCTGATCTGCTATCAATAGAATTGATTTCATTTAAGAATTTTTCTGCCTCTCTTTTACAGTCTTTTACCAGTTCCTGTTTGTGTCTGTTTATATCAGCAAGACTGTGCTCGCATATTTCTTTCAACCTGTTTACCAGAGTAATACATTCGGAAAAAACCCTTTCCACAGAGTGAATATTATACAGTTCATCATCAGAAGAATCCATATTTACTGAGGAAATAAAATTACATATTGCCTGTTCGTTACATTTCCCGAAATTACCTGATAGAGTATTATAGGCTCTCTGAACAGATATTTTCTGTTTTTCTATACTCTCTTTAAAATCATTATAAAAATGGGTTCTTTCTTCAAGATATTCTTTCAGATTTTCAAAAGGAATTTTATATGATTCTATCCCTCCATCTATCGCTTTCAATCTATTATCCATTGTGAAAATTTCTGCCCTGTCATGGCATTTCTTCAGGAAAGAAGATTTATTTATCAGATTTTCTTTCTTCTTATTCAATTCTTCCAGTTTATAAGCAATGCTTTTTATTCTTTCTTCAAGTTCTTCTGCTATTTTATTATCAGCCCTCTGGAAATCAATGGCCGGTTCCCTGTTATAGGTTTTTAGAATATTTTGTTTACTATCATCTATTTTCTGTTCTATCAGTGCATATCGAAGGTTGAGTTGCTCCATATCTTTTCGTAAATTCTCTTTTTCCAGGTTCTTCTCATTTATTTCTTTTTCAATATCCTTTATTCCATGCTCAGATAATGGCTCAAAATCTGAAAGATCTGACAGATTTATATTTAACTGTTCTATGGATTTTTCAGATCTTTCTATATTATCATATAAAAGTTTTATAAATCGCTCGGTACTATCTGTATCCCCTGTAACACCTTTGAGATCTTTTTCAAAACCATGGCGCAACCCTTCAAGGTCAGGGAGACTCCGGTCACTCTGACGTTCCGCAGAAAATCCTTCCGGTAATATTATTTCTTTCAGTTTACCTCTCAGTTCATCTTTTTTCTTAAGATTTTCTTCTATTTTTTTCTGTAATTCTGATTGTTTCTTTCCATTAAGAACTAACTGCTCACCGGTTTCTAATTTTTTCTTTTCTTTTAACTTTATTTCCCTGTCAAGCTTGTCTTTTTCAATAGAATTATCTGTAAATTCCTTTACTTCTTTTATATAAATTTGAAGTTCTTCCACTTTATGTTGTGTCTCTATTATCTTTACCGATAATTCTTTATTTTCATTTAAAAGTAATTCTTTTCTTTTTTTTAATTCTGTTATATTCATTGTTAAAGAATTTAATTGATTATTTAAACATTTAAGTTCTTTATCCAGTCCTTCAATATGGGTTACTTTACTTTTTAGAAAATCAGCTCTGTATGTGGAGGTAAAATTATTTACTTCTATTATGGCTTCTTTTATGGTATCAATGGATTTATTTATACATTCTATATCGTCTTTCAACTGCTTCTGCCTGTTACTGAGATTGTTTTTGTAATTCAAAAAAACCTCTTTTGAAGTATAAAAACTCTCTCCTTCATGATGTATAAAATAAATATCTTCATTAAAGAAAATACAATTTTCTCCGTCATTTATATTCTTTTCTTTAATATGCTCTTTTATTATAAAAGGAACAGGGAAATCAAGGTTTAAACCCTTTAAAATATCCGATTTTCTTATTTTTTCCATATTATTACAGGTAACTACCAGACCATATGGTAAAAGAGGACATCCTGTTATATATTCTTTTTTCAATGTTTCATCCTGGTAAGATGAAAGATACTCACTTCCTGTAATAACAGCTATATCATTTTCTTTCAGCATATTTTCTACTTTCAGGATATCCCCGTCTGCTATATAGAAATTATCCTGTAAGAGTAAACTTTTCTCTTCAAGTTTTATATATTCTACCTGTCTGTCTTTTAAAGTCTTTTCATATTCATCTTTTTTAATATATAGAGAAGTGACAGGTATATCTTCAAAAAGCCTTTCATTTCTTATATCATAGGTTGAAAGTAATAAAGTAATTCTCTGGAGTTTTTGTTCGTATAAATAGATTTCTCCTTTAATATCTCTTGTTTCATTCTCCACGTCATATATTTTCATGGTAACTCTCTGTTTTTCTATGTCTATGTCGTGAAGTTTAAGTTCTGAACTGTTTATTTCACTGTTATTCTTATCCGTCTTTTCCCGGCTATATTCTATATATTCTTTAAAATCATTTACTGTTTTATCTATATCAAATGTTACTTCCTGAGTGCCGTATTTTTTCTTTACTCTTTCCGAGAGGATATTGAATTTCTCTATTTTCCCCTGGTAATTTCCTGCTTTTCTATCAAGATCACTGATAATTCTGTCCAGATTATTCTGTTCATTTTCAAGATTTTTTATTTCTTCTTTTATACTCCTGATATTATTGTTCAGCACCTCAAGTTTTTGCGTTATTTCCCGGCATTCTTTTTCATATAAATACTTCAATGAAAAGAGACATCTGTTAAGAAGGTACTGTTTATCTTCTCCTGTTCTGGAAATATTTTCTAATCTGGTCTTATTTTCAGAAAGCTCTCTCCTCCAGTTCTCAATATCTCTTAAAAGAGAGGCCCCTGTTGAACAGTTTACTGTATACTGTTTTTCTTCAATAAACTTCTCTAATTTATTCATATCCATATAAAGTGTATTAATTTTTTCCTGAATATCTTTCAGTTCCAGAATCTTCAGGAATAAATCATAGGAAGCTCTACGGCAGGAAAGGTTCTCTTTATCTATTTGCCTTTCTTCTATCTGCCAGTCTATTAATTTAATTTCTTCTGAAAGAACCTTTAATTGTTCCCATGTATATGTTATATAGTAGAATAATTCATTTATAGTTTTTTCTATTTTCTCCCTTAACACCGAATATTGGCGAACTTCTGTTACAACATTATCGCCGCAGGAAAGAAATTCTCTATAAAGATTGATACTTGATTGCAGATCAGGTATTTTTATAAGGTTTTCTATATATCTGTCAAATATGCCGGCAAGTAAATTTGCCTGAGATTTATCTTCATAGATAATACTTTCAATATACGGAATTACAATATATTCAATAAACTGTTTTGAACCGGCGCTTTTCTCGAAAAACCTGTCTACTCCTCCTTCTTTGAGATTAATAGTTTTTATAGTATCCCATTCCAGTTCAAGTATATTAAAGGTTCTTAAGTGGTCAATATATTTTCTTCTCTCATTACTCTTGAAAATCTTTATATCTGCCTGTTCCTGGATAATTTTTTTGAACTCATTGTAACCTGTAAGAGTGTTATTGTGTTTAACAGCGTTAATATTATCTATATCCCATGGGTTTTTATTATTATACTGATGGGTAAACATAAAATAATTTACTTTACTGTCTTCATTTGAAGAACCTGTAACACACATACCTGTAAGAAGATAATTATCTTCGATCCCATCCATACGCCATTCCAGCATAATATAAGATGTATTTTTATTATCAGTGAAGAAATCTTCAAATTTTCTTTTACCCAGGTCACTTCCGGGAAGGATACACTGAAGAATAAGCTGGAGAAGTACTGTTTTCCCTCCTGTATTTACGAGATTAAAAAGAGTATTTTTTCCTCCCGGTTCAAAGGTATTATTTGTAAAACCTTTCATACCATTATCATATATAAAATTTACAATTCTTATTTTATTTATTACCGGCATAATCTAACCTGCCTGATTTATAAAATCAAGTATCTCCTTTTTCCTTTCTTTTGCAGTATAGTAAACTGTAACCATAGAGTCCATTTTCTCACTGGTTCTTATTATACGTCCGTCTTCCACCATTAAGAGCTTTTCATCACACAGAAATTTGAGGACTTTACTTATATAAGCCATTCTGCTATTTTCCGACTTTTTAAGGTTTTTCTTTCTTTCATCATGGATCATTAAACTGTCCCATTTATTCACGACAGAACTGAATTTCATATCCATAGCTTCCTCTAATTCGTGCAGATCCTGTAACTGTTTAAAATTATCTATCTTAACATCAATAAACTCATACAGCTCTTCTATTTCCAGAAACTCGCGGTATTTCATATCATACCCTTCACCTCTGTAAAAAAGTGCCAGAATGGAAAGGATTATAAAATAACAGGTATAAAGTTCTTCATTATCTGTAATATGGAGTTCCTTTCTCAATTCACTGTTTGTATATCCGAAAACTTTATTGTCTGTTCTTGCACTTATATACTTTCTGTCACGGCCATGGAGGATAATTGTGCCTGTTTCTTCTTCAAGGGCGCTTAATATGTGTTTTATATCATCATTATCAATAAGCTTCATTAAATCTCTGTCATCAGAGGAGTTTATTTCTCCTTTTTCAATAAGTCTGAAAAATATCCTGGCACCGAGTTTTACATTTTCAAGGTCTACAAACATCTCTAAAAACTCCTATCTGATAAATTTCATGTTAAAATTACTCAGTCTTATGTGATTTTCAAGGGTAATTATTTCATCATTACTGTAAAACAGAAGGGATCTGAACTCTTTCAGCAAAGGATTTTTATCTCTTACATCAGTCAATAAATGTTCTATATGGACTTCATCATAATCTTCTATAATAATATCCTCACTATCTCTGTATGCTTCATTTAAATTTATTTCTCCTGCCTGATGAAACATGATAAGAAAACTGTAAAAATCAAAAGTGGAAATTACATCCTCTCTCTCACTGTCATGGAGATTCTTAAGAACTTCTTTAAGAGAAATTTCAGAACCGGAATTAATATTTGAAATAAAAAGAGAGAGATATTTCTTATAATTTTCATATCTCTTTTTTATCTGCTCTTTTTTATTTTCTTCCTGATTTTCCTGAAAATCTTCTTCAATCTTTTCTATAATATCTTCAGATTCTTCTCTTATCATCTGTTCCTGAGTTACTCTGGCAATATTGAAATATTTATTTCTTTTCAATCGTAACAGAGGAGCTATGATTTTTCTGTTCACATCCATAGAAGAGTTATTGTTTATGAGACTGTCCAGTATTTCAGTTTCAAAATTGAGTCTTATCATAAATCCTGCTGAGATTTGATTTTTTATCGCTTCCTGGTAGATTCTCTGAAGGTCGAGTTTATCTATAAAAAGTCTTTTATGTTCATTCACGATAAACCCGAGCCTCCCGGATATTTCATATAGTAATATGAGTGCTTTCCTTTCTTCCTCTGTCCTTTTGCCTGAACTTACCGATTCGATGATATTTTTCTTTTCCTCCAGAAGAAAGACCAGATTTTTAAATTCCTCTTCATCTCTTTTAAACTGTTCAAATATCTTCTCATGTATGTCTTCATATTCGGAGAATTTTATACTGAGAGCATTTATCTTTATTTTCCTTACTATATCATTTACTTTTTCCCTGAGCTGTTTTACCATAATACTCAGATCATCGACTATATGAAGGGCTTTATCGAAAACACCTTTTTCAATCTGCTGTTTAAGATAAAATTGAGTAACAGGTATTCTGAGTTCTTTATGGACTTCTTTTGTCATAAAGAGCATTTCCATACCCTGATCGGTGAGTTTATATTTTACCTTCTGCCTGCCGATTTTAACTTCATCCTGGGCAATCAGGGATACATTTATATATTCGGGAAGAGAAGTAAAGGGATTCATATATTTGTATTTATATGTAAATCCGCTGTTCTGAAGTATATCAAACAGTATATAATGACAGATTTCCATTGATTCATCAGAGGTGAGTTTTTCCTTATAATTCTCATATATTAATTCGTGAAGAAAATCTGCAATGGCTATGCTGTCACTGCTTATATTTTTAATCATACCGTCAAGCATAAAAAGCATTGTTGAAAAGGTGAGAGTAAATATATTATATTGTTCATATCTTTTTGAATTACTTAATTTTTCGTGAAGACATGCAAAAGGAGCCATGTTTTCCATTCTTACTCTGTAATCTTCAAGGAATTCAAACATAATTACCCTCTGTAATAACGAAAAAACTCATAAGATAATACTTCCTGCGGTATATACTTGTTTTTGTACAGTATATTCCGCATCTTATCAGCTTTATCTATATCAAAAAATGATAAAAATTGATCAATATCACACCGGGTCTGTGAAGTTCTGATGTCAGGCGGGTCTTTGCAGAGATCAATCATTTGATTGTATAAATGTACAAAAGGTTTTATATTCCATTCAGGAAATTTATTCATAAGGCCTGTGAGGATATTTATACCTTCAAAATCAAGATCGCCGAAATAATATATCTCTGTTTTTCCTGTATTAAAGCCGGTTATTTCATTTAGAAAACCTGCACTGCCTTCTATCTTTCTGCCTTCGCCGTAAATGAGCATTTTAAAAGGAATATTATCAATCAGATTATCTCCCATGTCCTGAAAGGAACGCTTTATTGTAAAGAAAGTATCTTTATTTTCAACAATAAGGATATTGTCTATAAAACCTGCCGGCATATAATAGAAAAACGGCTCGGGAGTATTATAGTAATTGAGTTTTTCTTTATCTAATTTCAGCCGTGAAAGTATATTTTTGTCTTTTTCTGAAATGAATTTTTCATCATTGAATATCTGAAAGGATCTTTCATTCATAGAAAAAGGTATTTTAATGGTTTTTCTGCTCTCACTGTTTGAAAAGAAGTCTCTTAATTTTCCTATTATGCCCCTGTCTTCTTTATAGACTGAAAGGTTTTTCAGATAAAAATTATTATCCATTTCAGGTGGGAAGGTATTAATTTCTTTTATCAGTTCTTCTTCATTCTCGAGTTTTTGTTCTACAATCCAGTAGGAGTTATGAAGGGGAGGATTACGGCCATTTAATCCGGATTTTTTTACCGGTGCCAGGAGGTTTTTTTCTACAGATTCTTTTATGGAATCGGTAAATAAAATATAATCTTTAAAGTGTTTTTGTAATTCTCTCGTATCTATCTTTTTCTGTTTTTTATAAGTTTTTAAAATTTCTTCTATTTTCTTCACGATTTAATCAAAGAGCTCTCTGGCGTATTCTATCTTCTTCAATTACACTTATAACTTTATAACCGGCATTCCTTAAAAATTTGATGCTGGCAAGGGGAAAATTTTCATTCGCAAGAAAATTCATCAAGCAACCTCCACGGGTAACTCATAGATATGTTCTTCTTTCATACATTCCATAACAAAAATGAACACGGCACGAAGACTTTCTTTTGTTAATGCAGGATAGTTTTCTATTATCTGTTCTTCAGTCCACCCTTTAGCAAATAATCCCAGGATAAATTCTACAGATAACCTTGTACCTTTTACCACAGGTTTACCAAGTAAAATACCGGGGTCTGAATGAATAAATTTTCTCCAATCTATATCAGGCATAAAATCACCCCTTTTTCAATTCTCTTCTCCAGTATAGACTGAAGTTTTTATGAATTCAAGTCCTCTTTTATTATCTTTTTTATATTTATCATAGTTAATAAATTAAAAAGGTTTTATCATTTTTAGACACCGTGGGGAAAATAATTAATAATCACAGGCCGGATTGGATTATTTTTATGTTATAATAATTTATAAGAGGTGTTATTTATGGATACAAACTCCCTGAGAGGTAGAATAAAAGGCAATTTACTGTATTTATCTTTAGACAAACTGCAGGAAATTAATAATCTTATGGAAGCCATTATAGATAAAAGCGATAAAAAAATAATAAACATGAAAGGCATATGGAAAGGACTTGGTTTTGAAAAAATAGATAATCTGGAACAGGAAATAAGAATTGTGAGAAACACATCGGAAAAAGCTCTTGAAGAAAGGATTTCAAGATGGAATATTTAGCCGATACAGTTGCTGTTTTAAGATTTTTGGCTGATACAGGTAAGATTGGCAGCAAAGCCAGAAAAATTTTTGAAGAAACGGAAAAAGGGGAACATATAATCTGGATATCCATAATATCAATTGTTGAGATTATGTATCTGGCAGAAAAAAATAGAATTCCTGTCAATCTGGAGGATTTCATTGAGAAAATAAAAGTGAACAGGAATTATAAACTTATTGATCTCGATCTGGACATAGTAAGGACGGCAAACAGATTAAGCGGTCTGGAACTTCATGATAGACTGATAGTCGCCACTGCAAAGTATATGGATATTCCACTTATTACCAGTGATAGTATTATAACTAATAGTGGTTTTATTGAAATTTTATGGGATAAATGAAAAAATACTTAATAATTTATATATGAGATTTTAGGCAATAAAATCCTCTATTCCTTATTTTCCTCTGTATCAATCCATACCACAATATAGCTTACTTCTGCTTTATCTACATGATAATCTTTCGCCAGTATATTCTTATGCCTTTCTTCAAACGATTTTGAGTATTTTATCGATATGTTCCTATTTTGAAGCTACATCTATATTAAAAAGAGGGAAATCGACAAAAGGTGCCGGCGTGGGAAATCTTATAGATCTATTATCCTTTTTATATTTATCATAGTTCATAACTTAAATCTGATGGTTTTATGTTATAATAAATATGTAAGTTATCCTGTAAAGAGGTGGAAAAATGTATCGGGTTTATATAGAAACAACTATACCGAGTTATCTGGTCTCAAAACCTAACAGGGATATAATAGTATTAACCCATCAGGAAATAACAAAAATATGGTGGGAAACTCAGAAAAGCAATTATGAACTCTATATCTCTGAATATGTTATACAGGAAATTATAAGAGGTGATAGTTCGTTATCTAAAAAAAGAGTGGAAATACTTAATGACATGACAATACTGGAACATAACAATTTCATTGAAAATCTTGTTCGGACATATCTGGAAAATCTTAAGTTCCCTGTAAAAGCAATAATTGATTTATTTCACATAGCATGTTCGGTATATTACGAAATGGATTATCTTCTAACGTGGAACTGTAAACACCTTGCCAATGCGCATTTTAAAAGCAAATTATTAAAATTTAACAATACTTCAGGATTAAAAACTCCTGAAATATGTACTCCTGAACAATTAATTATGGAGGTGTGAATAATGTTAGATGATATAATAGTAGAAGAAGTAAGAAGCGTCAGAGAAAAACTGGCAGAAGAATATGATTGCGATATTCATAAAATCGGGCTTATGATAAAAGAGACAGAAGAGGAACATAAAAAAGAAGGATGGAAGGTTGCAAACAAAAAAGATTTACTTGCTGAAACAGCAAAATTATAATATACACAGCCATTTTCAATTTTTATTGGTTCTGTTTACCGTTTTATTCTATCACAAAAAATTCTTTCTCATAATCCTGAAAATCTTTTATCCTGAAAACGGCCTTAACCGGTTCGGTCACAACGAAAAATGAGAATCTGTTCCTCCCGTAACGCGTTACGCGTTACGCGTTACGATTCTCATATAAATCCCGGTCCAGACAATTATAAAAGAGGGAGACCGACAAAAGGTGCCGGCGGGGATTTTTTTTATAGAAAAATTAATTTCTTTAATAAATCTTTAATAATGTTTAAAGATAAATAGATTATATAGTAAAGAATTAAAGAGGTACCTTTTCTAAATCTTTTCTAAATCTTTTCTAAATCTTTAATTTAAAATCCACTCAGATCTGGTTCTGATTCCTTTATTTATAATTGTTTTATCCTTTTTAGACATCTCAAAAAGCAAGTTTTTTATTTTATTATCTTTCTGTTTTTTATCCAGAATATCTGATAGTTTATCTATCAATAACTCATCTATATCTTTTCTTGTAGCGGAACAGGTAAATTCCCCATATATTCAACCTCCGGGGAATGTCTAAAGAATGTCTAATATAAATGTTTCCAATCCCTTGATTTATCTATATTTCAGGTTAAAAGAATGTCTAAAGAATGTCTAAAGTTTAGATATTCAAAACCCATTTAAAATCTCTATTATTCCCTATATTTTTTATTTGCGAGTCAAAAGGCCGGAACAGGCAGCAAACACCTGAATATATTCTCATATTTTAAAAGGACTTTCCTTTACTGTTGTAATGTCCTTATGCTGGTTAATAACATAAATTCCTTTATCTGTTATTTTATATTTTTGATTTCTACTGTTAGGCTTTGCCGGGATAGTATATTCTATTAATCCTTTTTCGATTAATTTCTGAAATGATTTCTTTATATTACCTGATAGAGATTTATTCCCTAATTTATCTAAAATCTCTCTTTTAGCTAAAATTTCATCTTTACATGAAATCAGTATATTCAGTTCAGTTTTAGAAAGAAATGGTTTTTCATCATGGGCCTCAACTTGGGCCTTATCCTGGGCCTCATCCCGGGCTTTATTAACTTCCTGTATTTTTTTTAAAAACCA